>DNJW01000268.1:2144-4189 GCA_003488965.1 Lachnospiraceae bacterium
GATACCCATCTTCTTTTCCTTTGTACCGAATGTGAAGCCGGGTGTACCTTTTTCTACGATGAAAGCAGTAATTTCTTTTGACATTCTGCCGCGTTTTTCAATCATTCCTGTTACGGCAAAGATAACATATACGTCTGCTTCTTTACCGTTTGTGATGAAAATCTTGGAACCGTTCAGAACCCATTCGTCGCCGTCCAGCACGGCTTTTGTCTGCTGTCCCTGGGCATCGGTTCCTGCACCAGGCTCTGTAAGACCGAATGCACCGATTTTCCTGCCGCTTGCAAGGTCAGGCAGATATTTTTTCTTCTGTTCTTCCGTACCATAAGTTAAAATAGGGTCGCAGCAAAGAGATGTATGAGCGGATACAATAACGCCGGTTGTGCCGCAGACTTTGGAAAGTTCCTCTACGCACATAGCATATGTCAAAATATCGCATCCCTGTCCGCCGTACTCCTTCGGTACCGGAATTCCCATGAACCCTGCTTTTGCCATTTTTTCCACAGTGCCTCTGGGGAAAATCTCTGTTTCATCAACTTCCTGTGCCAAAGGCTTTACTTCCTTTTCAGCAAATTCCCTGAAAAGAGTTCTAGCCATTTCATGTTGTTTTGTTAACATAAAATCCATGATTTTATTTCCTCCATATCTTTGTTTATATTTTCCTATCTTGAATAGTCATAAAAACCTTTGCCAGTCTTCTGTCCAAGCTGCCCGCCGCGTACCATTTTCCTAAGAAGCGGATGAGGACGGTATTTCGGGTCGCCGGTTTCTGCCTGAAGCACTTCCATGATAGCCAGAACGATATCAAGACCTACCAGATCGCCAAGAGCAAGCGGTCCCATCGGATGGTTTGCACCAAGTTTCATAGCGTTGTCAATACCTTCTACGGAAGCAACGCCCTCTGCATATATGCCGATTGCTTCATTAATCATAGGAATCAGAATCCTGTTTACAACAAAACCGGCAGCTTCATTTACCTGAACAGGAGTTTTGCCGATTTCTTCGGAGATAGATTTAATCTTTTCTACCACTTCATCGGGAGTATTCAGACCGGCAATTACCTCTACCAGTTTCATAACCGGTGCCGGATTGAAGAAATGCATACCGATTACAGGTCTGTCAAGGCCTGCACCGATTTCCGTAATAGAAAGGGAAGATGTATTGGTTGCAAAAATACAGTCTTTTTTACAGATATCCTGAAGTTCTTTGAAAGTCTGTTTTTTGATATCCATTACTTCAAGGGCTGCCTCTACAATCAAATCACAGTCTGTGCAGATGGTCTTTACGCCAGTGGTAATTTTTGCCAGAATAGCATCCGCCTTCTCCTGGTCCATTTTGCCTTTTGCAATACGCTTCTCAAATCCTTTTGCAATCTTGTTTTTGCCGTTCGCCGCAAATTCTTCGTTGATATCGCAAAGGAAAACTTCATATCCTTCTGTCTGGGCAAAAGCCTGTGCAATACCGGAACCCATTGTGCCGGCGCCAATAATACCTACTTTCATACTCGTTCCTCCTAGATTGTATTTATTTATTTTAAACCATCCTTCCATAGAGCAGTTTATGGGGATGATTTCCGTTACCTTTTTCCACAAAACAGAAACGCTTATTTGTTAAGGAATTTCTCTACCTTCCTCTTTTCAAGAAATGCAGCCATCCCTTCCTTCTGGTCATAGGATTCAAAACAGTCACCGAACAGTTTCTCTTCGATTACAATTGCTGCGTCCATATCCGCATCCAGCCCTTCGTTGATTGCTTTCTTGCAGTTGCGGACTGCAATCGGTGCATTCTTTGCAATTCCTGCTGCCATCTTTTCTGCTGCAGGCATCAGTTCTTCCTGAGGGTATACCGCATTTACAAGACCGATGCGGAGCGCTTCATCCGCTTTGATATTTCTTGCCGTATAAATCATCTGTTTTGCCATGCCTGCACCTACCAGACGGGCCAGCCTCTGTGTGCCGCCAAACCCAGGAGTAATCCCAAGCCCTACTTCCGGCTGTCCGAATACTGCATTGTCAGAGCATATCCTGATATCACAGCTCATGGAAATC
>DNJW01000268.1:4426-6055 GCA_003488965.1 Lachnospiraceae bacterium
CATGGAAATCTCACAGCCGCCGCCCAGGGCAAAACCATTGACTGCTGCGATTACCGGAACCGGAAATGTCTCCAGCTTGCGGAATACATCATTTCCCTTTTTCCCGAACGCTTCTCCCTCCGCTTTTGTAAGAGAACTCATTTCACCGATATCTGCGCCTGCAACAAAGGACTTCTGTCCGGCGCCTGTTAAAATAAGACATCTTACTTCATCCAGATTCACTTCATCCAATGTCTTGTCCAGTTCTTCCAATACTGTCGAATTCAATGCATTTAATGCTTTTTCACGGCTAATGGTAATCACGCCGTAATTACCTTTCTGTTCGTATATGATAAATTCCATCTTTTTCCTCATTTCTGCGCGGCTTTTTGCGCATATCAAGTTTGTGGATGCCACGCAGACACAAACTTGCGATTGAAAATTTTTAATTTTCAATCTTATGGTCCCTTTTCTTTCTTTTTGGTTTTCATCCGCTGCAAAATATACAGTTCATTGTAAACAGTCTGATAAGCAGACTTAAGAAAAAGCCTGCTTATCCTATTTTATTCCCTCTGCAGCATAACCGACGGATAGAAATCTGTCTTCTGCTGCGGGAACAAATACTTTTTATTCTCTTGTAACAATCGTAGCGCATCCCATGCCGCCGCCGATACAAAGCGTAGCCAGCCCTGTCTTTGCATCTTTTGCTTCCATTTCATGCAGCAATGTAACAAGAATACGGCATCCTGAAGCGCCTACCGGATGTCCCAGAGCAATTGCGCCGCCGTTAGGATTGAGCTGTTTGTCCACATCAATGCCCAAGTCTTTTCCTACAGCTACTGACTGTGCTGCAAAAGCTTCATTTGCTTCAATGATATCGAAGTCTTCAATCTTCATGCCTGTTTTTTCCATTACTTTCTTTGTAGCGGCAACCGGACCGATACCCATAATAGCAGGATCTACTCCTGCCAATGCGCCTGCCACATAAGTAGCCATAGGCTTAACGCCCAGTTCTTTTGCCTTTTCTTCGCTCATAACAACGATTGCAGCAGCACCGTCATTGATACCGGAAGCATTGCCGGCGGTAACAAATCCGTTGGGATTAATCGGACGGAGTTTTGCAAGCCCTTCCTTAGTGGAACCCGGACGCGGTCCTTCGTCTACTTTGAACTCAATCGTCTCTTTTTTCTTCTTTACCATAACAGGTACGATTTCTTTGTCAAATGCGCCTGACTTCTGGGCAGCTTCCGTTTTCTGCTGGCTCTTCAATGCGAAGTCATCCAATTCTTCCCTTGTCAGTTTCCATTGCTCACAGATATTATCTGCTGTTTTAATCATATGATACTGGTTGAATGCATCCCAAAGAGCATCGCTAATCATGGTATCTACCAATGTACCGTTGTTCATTCTGTAACCGAAACGTGCATTGGGCACTGCATACGGAGCCATGGACATATTTTCCATACCGCCTGCAACTACGATATCAGCATCCCCTGCCAGAATCATCTGTGCTGCCTGATTTACACAATTAAGACCGGAACCGCACACAACATTCATGGTAACTGCCGGAACTTCAATCGGAAGCCCTGCTTTGATAGATGCCTGACGGGCTACATTCTGCCCAAGTCCTGCCTGAATAACGCATCCCAT
>DNJW01000377.1 GCA_003488965.1 Lachnospiraceae bacterium
GTCTGTGTTGGAATATACAAGCTGTACAATGACAAGTGCAGAATCACTGTGTTTCGCAATTACCTAATCATCAATTATAGAAAAGGAGAAGAAAAATGAAAGAAAAATGGATGGAATTGCAAACAGTTTTGGAAGAAATGCAGACTATGAAGAAGAGGGAGTATTTTCTCACCCTGGCAGTATGCGTACTTGCCGGGCTGGTAGTGGGAATGCTGATTTCACCCAGAAGGATGCTTATGGTAGGAAGCAATAACGGGAACAATAATGTAACCGGAAAAGGAAAATGCCGGAAGGACAGATGTGAGGAAGAAGAGTTTTATGATTGGGAGGACTAGCGTAAAACATCAAGAAACACTAAGGCTGCAAAAGACGCAGCCTAAGAGTTTCTAAATATTTTGAAGAACGTCTGAAAAGCGGCGTTCTTCGTCCGGGTTTGCGGCAGCGCGGCGTTTGCGGACCTGCGGGTGAGTATTTCGGTTTTGAATAAAAATGAGGAAGGCCGCACAGAAATGGAGAAAAAAATGATTGTTACGTTAAAGGACGGAAGTCAAAAAGAATATGGGGCTCCTATGAGTGTGATTGAAATTGCTGCCGATATCAGCGAAGGGCTGGCAAGGGCGGCATGTGCAGGAGAAGTTGATGGGAAAGAGGTTGATTTGCGTACGGTAGTAGACAAGGATTGCAGCCTGAATATTTTGACAGCCAATGATAAAGCGGGGCTTCAGGTAGTAAGGCATACGGCTTCCCATGTGCTGGCGGAAGCGGTAAAAAGGCTGTATCCGGATGCGAAACTGGCAATCGGTCCCAGCATTGACACCGGATTTTATTACGATTTTGAACATGAGCCTTTTTCCAGGGAAGATTTGGATAAATTGGAAGGAGAAATGAAAAAAATCATAAAAGAAGGGCATAAGCTGGAAAAATTTACGCTGCCTAGAGAGGAAGCCATTCAGTTTATGGAAGAAAAGGGCGAGCCGTATAAGGTGGAGCTTATCCGTGACCTTCCGGAGGATGCGGTGATTTCCTTCTATAGCCAGGGAGATTTTACGGATCTTTGCGCAGGTCCTCATTTGATGAATACTAAGGGAATAAAAGCATTTAAGCTGATTTCATCCTCCGGTGCATATTGGAGGGGAAATTCCGACAATACTATGCTTCAGAGAATTTATGGAACGGCATTTAACAAAAAAGAAGAACTGGCGGATTATTTGGAATATCTGGACAATATTAAGAAGAGAGACCATAATAAGCTGGGCAGGGAAATGGAACTGTTTGCAACGGTAGATGTCATCGGACAGGGGCTTCCGCTGCTGATGCCCAAAGGTGCAAAAATGATTCAGACGCTGCAGCGCTGGATTGAAGATGAGGAAGAAAAACGGGGTTATATGAGGACA
The DNA here is from genome assembly GCA_003488965.1 of Lachnospiraceae bacterium. Taxonomy (GTDB): domain Bacteria; phylum Bacillota; class Clostridia; order Lachnospirales; family Lachnospiraceae; genus Kineothrix. The sequence goes on from DNJW01000377.1 coordinate 1,395, forward strand.
AAGACGCCTTTGATGGCAAAAAGGGATTTGTATGTGATTTCCGACCACTGGGATCACTATAAAGAGGGAATGTTTGTGCTGGGCGACGAGTCGGATGAAAAATCCGAGGTATTTGCTCTCCGTCCTATGACATGTCCGTTCCAGTATTATGTGTATAAGCAGAGCCAGAAATCATACAGGGATTTGCCGTGCCGTTACGGGGAGACATCGACCTTGTTTAGGAATGAGGATTCCGGGGAGATGCATGGACTTACCCGTGTGCGCCAGTTTACTATATCCGAAGGGCATCTGATTGTGCGCCCGGACCAGATTGAAGAAGAATTCAGGGGCTGTGTGGATTTGGCAAAATACTGCATGACCACGCTGGGACTGCAGGACGATGTAACATACCGTCTGTCTTTATGGGATGCCAATGACCAGGGACATTATCTTGGGACGGAGCAGCAATGGAACGAAGTGCAGGATATGATGCGGACAATTTTGAACCATATCGGCATTGAGTATACGGAGGAAGAAGGGGAAGCGGCATTTTACGGCCCGAAGCTGGATATCCAGGCAAAGAATGTCTATGGCAAGGAAGATACGATGATTACGATTCAGCTGGATATGTTTTTGGCGGAACGCTTTGATATGACCTTTGTGGACAGGGACGGAGAGAAGAAGCGCCCTTATATTATTCACAGAACCTCCATGGGCTGTTACGAAAGGACGCTGGCGTGGCTGATTGAAAAATACGAAGGAAAATTCCCCACATGGCTTTGCCCGGAACAGGTGCGTGTTCTTCCGATTTCGGAAAAATACGAAGCCTATGCAAAAGAGGTGGAACAGGAATTAAAGGATAACGGGGTACTGGCAACGGTAGACAACCGTTCCGAAAAAATCGGTTTTAAAATCCGGGAGGCAAGGCTGGCCAAGCTGCCTTATATGCTGATTGTAGGGCAGAAGGAGGAAGAGGACAGGAAAGTTTCCGTCAGAAGCCGTTTTGCCGGAGATGAAGGCGTGAAAACGCTGGATGAGTTTATCGGGCAGATATGTAAGGAAATCAGGACGAAAGAAATCCGTAAGGAAGAGGCTGCGGAAGAAAAGGCGTAAAAAGCATGAAGAAATGGACATATGAAAAATGGTCCGGAATGGTTTTTCTGGCGGCGGCTTTTGTGATGCTTATCTGGTCGGCAAGGCTTTGCTTTGCCGACGGGATATGGTATGACGAGCTGTTTACCATGGGGCTTACGGAAAGAAGCTTCAAGGAACTGACTGCTTTTACGGCAAGAGACGTGCATCCTCCGGTTTACTATTATTATGTAAAAATTATCAGGCAGATATGCCATAGGGCAGTGCCGGGCGTCAGTGCGGCAGCGGCAGGCAAGCTTTGCTCCATCCTGCCGTTTGTTGGTATGCTGGCGTATGCCGTGACAAAAGTACGCCGGCGTTTTGGCTGGCTCTGTGCCGGAATCTTTGCCTTCTGCGTTACTGCCATGCCCAGCTTGTCCCAATATACAGTGGAAATCAGGATGTATTCCTTGGCAATGTTTTTTGTAACCGGGGCTTTCCTTCATGCCTATGAGGCGGCCTGGAAAATTTCCAGGAGAGAAAAGGGAGGGAAGGCAGACTGGATTTTTCTGGCAGTATATGGTATTCTGGCGGCATATACCCATTATTTTGCCGGTGCTGCTGCAGCTTTCGTTTACTTGTTTCTGCTGGGTTATATCATTCTGGAAAAGGCGGGAAAGGAAGCGGTAAAAAGCTGGGGGCTGTGTGTTCTTGCATCCCTGGCTGCATACATCCCCTGGGCTTTTGTAGTTATCCGTCAGATGGCTCAGGTAAAGGAAAACTATTGGATACTTCCGCTGACCTGGCGGACCTGGGGTTCTTGTGTAAAGTTTCTGATGAAACCGCCTTTTGGCAGCGGTGCTTTTCAGGTGGCGGCAGCGGCGGTGCTTTTTGCGGTTTATGTGGGACTGATGCTGTATAGTTTATGGGAAAGCAGGGAAAATCCAAAGGAGATTTATTTTGCAGCAGCAGGAACCGGAGTGCTGGCAGGTGTTGTGCTGTTCGGTTTTGCGGCATCTTTTCTGCTTCGTCCCGTCTTTATTGTCAGGTATATGGTTCCGGCAGCAGGATGCTTCTGGCTTTCCTTTGCCATTTTTGCCAGCAGGGCGGTAAAAAGAAAAAAGATTTTTTCGCTTGTCTGTCTGCTGGTATTGGCAATCGGCATCGGCGATTATCGCTGGTTTAAGAACGACGAAACTTGGCGCAGGGTCAGGATGGAAGAAGTTACGGAAGCATTTGCACAAATAGAACCGGAGGATATTGTGATTACCCAGTTCAATCAGGTGCAGGGAGTAGCCGGGTATTATCTGGAAAACGATATATACCTTTGGGGCGCGGAGCCGGAGGAGCTGATTTGCCATATTATAGAAAACCGCTATTTTTCCCTTGGCTCTCCAAAGAAAATAAAAGAATGGCTGGATGAGGGGAAAACAGTATGGTTTATCGGCCCGAAGGGAAGCGGTCTGTTGGAAGAATGGGAAAATGAAAAAATTTTTTCGGAAGAGAAGCAGGAATTTATGCTTGAAATTTATTGGGCGACATTGTATAAATTAGAAAAATAAAAAATGTATATAGGGCATAATTTTTAGCCATACTAATAAGGCAACATAATATATGGACAAGACTGGATGGATTAGGAGGTTAAATTATGGCTCAATTAGACTGTTCGGTAGACAACTGCGTCTACAATAAAAGCGAGTGCTGCTGTAAGGGAGACATTATGGTCGGCGGAAAACATGCGAAGGACACAGAAGGTACCTGCTGCGAAAGCTTTTCCGAAAGACGCGGCGATTCTTACACCAGTGCTCTGGAACATCCCTGCAAGACAATCAGTATTGACTGTGAGGCAGTAAAATGCATTTATAACAGCAATTACAAATGCCATGCGGAGCATGTGGATATTAAAGGCTGCGGTGCCTGTGACTGCAGAGAAACTGCTTGTGCAACCTTTAAAGAGAGATAAGAAAAGGGGAATACTGCAAAGACAGTAGCTCATAAGGAAACATTGCAAAACTTATAGTTTATGCAAGGTAAATGGAAAGATAAAAAAATGCTATGCAAAAGGTTCGCTGATTGCATAGCATTTTTATTTTGGCAAGATGCCAGGCTGCGGTTTCCGGCGTTTCAACGAAACGTGCAGCCGTCGTCATAGATGATGATTTATTGGTCGGCTGCGGTCATTGGTTACATCAAGGACAAGATAGGGAAAATTTGTCCCCACATTAAGATTGACAGAGTTGAGAGTGAAATTGTAAAATTTTTTGATATAATCATATTATTGGACAACAGATTTCCGCAAAGGCACGGCAGACTATATGGAATCGGATGCAGGAACGGGCGGCAGTCTGACTGGTTATGCGGGAGATGTGGACTGAAAGCAAAAGCTGCTTACTTTGGAGGTAACGGATATGACCGGGATGTATGTTCCAATAGGAGGGACGGCACTGTGAAGAAACCGATTTTAGACGACAGACTGATTTATGAGATACTTTCCGTTGTCGAGGAAATCCCAGAGGGATGTGTTGCGACCTATGGGCAGATTGCCTGTCTGATTGGCAGGGAGAAAAATGCAAGACTCGTTGGAAAAGTGCTCAGCAATGCATCATACTACGGCGAATACCCTTGCCATCGTGTGGTTAATCACGCTGGCAGACTTGTTCCGGGTTGGCAGGAGCAAAGTGACCTGCTGGCACAAGAGGGTGTTTTTTTGAAGGATAACGGCAATGTTGACCTAACGCGGTATCAGTGGGATTGCGAATAGAAAAATAGCAAGAAGGAAATATGACTGGCCAAGTGCCAGTCTGTCATGCAGAGTTATTCCCATGCGGTTTTAGTACAAAGCATTGGGCATATGATTTGACCATGAACAGATAGACGAGGAGGATTGGAATATGTTATATACCGCACACTATAATTCCCCGATTGGTAAATTGCTGCTTGCAGAAAAGGATAATTCTCTCGTTGGGGTTTGGATGGAGGGACAAAAATACTTTCTTGGAACGCTGCGGGACGAAATGAGAGAGGATAACGATTCCTCCGTATTACTGCAGGCAAAGAAATGGCTTGACCGGTATTTTGCAGGCGGAAAGCCGTCCATCGGTGAACTGTCGCTTGCACCTGCGGGCAGCGAATTCCGTAAGGAGGTCTGGAAAATACTCTGTGAAATCCCTTATGGCGAAGTTACGACCTATGGGGAAATCTCAAAGAAACTCGCAAGCCGCCGCGGTCTTAATCGAATGTCAGCACAGACCGTAGGTGGCGCTGTGGGACACAATCCGCTTTCCATCATTGTTCCCTGCCATCGTGTGGTCGGCGCAAACGGCAGCTTGACAGGCTATGCAGGAGGTTTGCAGAAGAAAATTAAACTGCTGACCCACGAGGGCGTGGATATAGAGCAGTTTTTTGTGCCTGCAAAGGGAACTGCATTATGAATGAAACAACAGACTTAATATCAAGAGGATTTCTGTTCTGCCAATACCAGAATATAAACAGTGGTATGACTGCCTATGTAAAAAATCTGCAGAACAAAAAGGAATATTCTTTTAACTCTTGCATCTGCCTCTTGTTTTCCCTATAATAGGTAGCGGAGTATAAACAATAGGTTTGTGCCGCCGGGAGACGGCATGGAGGTTGGGATGAAAACGAAAGTAATTGGTATACTGGCGGCGGCAGGAGGGGCAGCAGCGCTTTTTTTCGGCAGCATGTTTGCGGCAGATACGGTTTTTGCAGCCGCACAGACAGCCGGAGAAGGCGAGATATTGGGAACACAGATTTGCGCACTTACCAGTGCGGAAGTGAAAAGGGCATATAAAAAGGAATTATATGGTGACTTGGGCTGTACGTTGACTTTGCCGGACGGATATGTTCCCAGCGGGGAAACAAAGGGGATGTACATATCGGAGCGTAATCCGCTGGATTCTTCTAATATTTATTATGCGGTGGCGGAGGATGTGGATACGGAAGCATTAAATGAAATGCTGGGGTCTGATGAATATAAGGAACGGATGGAGCAGAAGCTGAAAGAGACATATGGGCAGCAGGCTGTGATAGAAAACTTCCGCTATACCGGAACGGAAATAGACGGATGTCCGGCCCATAAGGTGGAATTGTCCTGCCAGTCGGGCGATGCTAAGATGGAGCAGCTGGTTTATATTATTGTGGCGGACAAGGTCTATACCATAACCTATTCCCAGTCGGCGGACGATGAGAGAATGGACGAGTTTAAGAAGAGCGCGGAGTCCATACATCTTGTTTATGGAGGTTAGCGTGAGAAGAAC
>DNJW01000181.1:0-135 GCA_003488965.1 Lachnospiraceae bacterium
GTTTCCAAGACTATGGGTGAGGGAAAACCGGATAAGGCGCGGAAGCTCTTTTCCTTGTTCGTATACAGTACGGCTGTCTGCGGCATTATCCTTGCTGTGATCAGCATTATTATTATCCGTCCTCTTGCTGCGTTT
>DNJW01000181.1:463-9141 GCA_003488965.1 Lachnospiraceae bacterium
GATAACTGTGTGCTTTATGGCAGGATTCTACTGCTGTCATTGCCCTTTTTTATGCTCCAGTTTGAGTTCCAGAGCTTTTTTATTACGGCGGAAAGGCCGCAGATGGGGCTTATAGTCACTGTGATATGCGGACTTGCCAATATGATATTGGATGCATTGTTTATGGCGGTGTTTTCCTGGGGACTTGTGGGTGCTGCGGCTGCCACGGCAGTCAGCCAGATGCTTGGGGGTTTCATTCCGGTTTTGTATTTTTGCAGGACGGATGCCGGTGTACTCTGGCTGACAAAAACGGAAGTAGACGGGAAGGCGCTGTTAAAAGCTTGTACAAATGGTTCTTCGGAGCTGATGAGCAATATATCCATGTCGATTGTAAGTATATTGTATAATTTCCAGCTGATGCAATATGCCGGTGAAAATGGAATTGCCGCCTATGGTGTGCTGATGTATGTAAATATGATCTTCCTTGCAATTTTTATCGGGTATTCCACCGGAGTTGCGCCGGTAGTCGGCTATCATTATGGGGCGGAAAATCATTCGGAACTGAAAGGGCTGTTAAAGAAGAGCTATGTCGTCACCGGCATCTTTGCGGTGGCCATGTTTGTGTTGGCCGAACTTCTGGCAGGACTGCTGTCGGGGATTTTTGTGGGATATGACCGGGAACTGTTGGAGATGACGGAAAGGGCTTTTATGATTTATTCGGTTTCTTTCTTGTTCTCCGGGATTGCCATTTACGGCTCATCCTTCTTTACCGCACTGAATGACGGGCTGACTTCCGCCTTGATTTCTTTTTTACGGAGTCTCCTGTTTCAGGTGGCAGCCGTTATCATCCTGCCGCTCATTTTTGGAATTGACGGGATATGGTTTTCGGTTGTGGCGGCGGAACTGGTAGCGGCGGTGATGACAGTGCTGTTTATCGCTGCAAAAAAGAAAAAATATCACTATTAAAATATTTTATGGAAACAGGATTGGAGAAAAGGATATTTTTTCATGGATTATATGCCGATTTATGGTATACTGAAGTTGCAGTATGATTGAAAAGCAGATAGGAGAGCAACCGTTATAAGTATAACTGTAAATATTTATTATATAGGGAAAGACGGCAATGCACGAAAGTTTGCGGAGGAAATGGATAACAGCGATATGAAAGCGAGAAAGAAGATATATCTGTATTTGATTGTAGTTATAGCATTGATTTATATTGGCCTGCTGACCGTTCTTTACTGTTCGGAATCGGCAAACAGCGATGCGGTGATTCAGACGTTTGGGGATGCCTTCTGGTATTCGTTAGTGACGCTGACTACTGTAGGATATGGAGATTTGATTCCGGTCACACCGCTGGGACATGCGGTGGGAATGGTATTCCTGCTTTTGTCTGCGGGTATTATGGTGACATTGCTCGGTGCAGTATTGTCTTTTATTACCAGCGAGGGGATGCCGTTTCTTATGCTTGGTCTGCAGCGGCGTAAAAACTGGTACTATTTTGCAGATTATGGGGTAGAAGCGGATACGCTGGCTGCCAATATCTATAGAGAAGATTCCAATGCGCTGATTATCTATGGGGAGAAAAGAAGTGGCCAGAGTGAAATTCCCAATTATCCGTGCTTGTATCTAAGTACTTCGCCGGATAGGATTGTGGCGAAAAAGAAAAATACAGGCACAAAGTGCAAAATTTTTTTTATGAAGGAAAATGATATCGGTGTTAACAGAAGGGCAGTCAATCTGCATGAGCTGCCGGTAGAGGTTTATGCCAGAACAACAAACGGGCAGGATAAGCTTTCAGGCAATATTAATTTTTTTCACAGCTATGAATGCTGTGCCAGACAGTATTGGCGTTCCAAGCCGTTATGCAGCCATGAAAAGACCATTGTGCTCATTGGGTTTGGAAATTATGGGAGCAGTATTTTAGAAAGAGCCATATTAACCAATATTATTTCCATAGAACAGCATGTGGCATATCATATTTTTGGCGATGCCGGGGAATTTCTTGCCGTGCATTACCGTTTGGGCGAACTGTTTTCCCTGAATGAGGAATCTTCTATAGGAGATTCATTAATCTTTCATAAGGAAAGCTGGGCAAAGAACCGTTCCATTCTCGAACATGCGGACCGTATTATTATCTGCGAGGATGATGAACAATATGGATGGGGCATTTTCTGGACATTGAATAAATACTACAGAGTTCTTGGACGCATTGACCTGCGCAGCAGCTGGAAAGTTCCGGGAGTATGGGCAAATGAGGATATCTATACACCGCAGCAAATTATCCGTACATCTTTGAATAAAGCGGCAATCATGATTAATGAGATTTTCCGCAGCGCTGTTTCTTATCCCACCCTTAGCTGGAATGAACTGGATGACCTTCATAGACAGTCCAAGATTGCGGCAGCCGACCATCTTCTGATGAAAACCAGGATTCTTTTGAATGACGAAACGATTACGGAGCTTACGGCATCGGCGGTAAAGGAGGCATACAGCAGATATTGCAAAACAAAGTCTTCGGAAGCTGCAAGGGAAATGTACCGCAAGCTGGACCACACCCGGTGGCTCAGGTTTTACATTTTTTATAACTGGAGCTATGGTTCTTTCCGTGACGACGGGGCAAGACAGCATCCGATGCTGTGCCAATATGAAGAACTGACCTCCGAGCAGAAGCAGGAAAGGGATGCTGCATGGGAACTGATGGGAAGTATTTATGCAGAGCTTGAGTAATAGAATTCATAGAAATCTGCGAGAATTGGAGTGAAAACTGAAATGAAAAAAAGATTAAACGCAAAAGCCATGCTCAGTATTTCCATGGCTGTTTTTGGAACTCTTGGTCTTTTTACCAGGAAAATTCCCGTAAGTTCCGGCGAACTGGCATTATATAGGGCGGTTTTAGCGTCTGTATTGATTATTCTTTATCTGGCGGTTTCAAAGCAGAGAATTGATTTTAGAAGGATAAAAAGGGAAATACCGCTTTTGCTGGCCTCGGGTATTGCTATGGGCATCAATTGGATTCTGCTTTTTCAGGCATATAAATATACAACGATTTCTGCCGCTACCTTGAGTTATTATTTTGCCCCGGTCATTGTAACTGTGGTGTGTCCTTTTTTGTTTCATGAAAAATTGACGGGAAAACAGGCTGTATGTTTCTGCATGTCAACAGTGGGTCTGATTCTGATTATCGGAGTAGACAGTATAGGGCAGGGCGGAAATGATTTGCGGGGTATTTTATTTGGTCTCGGTGCTGCGGCTTTTTATGCAGCAGTTATCCTGCTCAACAAATTTATTAAAAACGTGGCAGGAATACATAGGACACTTTTACAGTTTTTTGCAGCGGTTATTATTTTGATACCTTATGTGGCATGCACAGGGGGGATGCATCTGAAAGAGCTGGACGGCACGGGCTGGGGATGCCTATTGACGGTGGGATTGATTCATACGGGAGTTACTTACTGTATGTATTTTTCTGCGCTGAAGGAATTGACCGGACAGGAGGCAGCTATTTTAAGTTACATAGACCCGCTTATGGCAGTGGTTGTTTCGGTAGTGCTTCTGGGTGAAAGTATGACCTTCCAGCAGCTGTTAGGGGGAGTTTTAATTCTTGGATTTACATTGTGGAATGAGAAAAATGCAAAATAAATGAGGTGGTATGATTGTTTTCACCGGACCAGGTAGCAGATGTTCATGGTATCCGGCAGTTTACCTTGGACAAAAGGCCGGAACGTTACATGTTATGAAAACGTTCCGGCTTTTCCATATTTGATTGGCAATTCTGTTATTGGAAAGAAACATTAAACATTTGCTGTGATTCCTGATTTTCCGCCGAGAATTTAAAAGCGTTGATATAGGCATTGTCTTTGGCATCGGACTGGCTGTTTTTCGTGGTTCCTGCCACATTCGCCGTTGCGGATGCCTGCATTGTATTATTGGCTTCGCCTAAAACGGAGAACTGGAATGCCCGTGCTTTTTCTTCCTTTGTCTCCAGTTTTTCAAGTTCGGCCTGCTTTTTTTCCGTATCTACGCCACGGTTTTCATCCTGATTTATTTCGCCTTTCAAAACAGCGATGCTGTCCCTGATTCCGGTTATGACGGTGCCTTGGCGGTCTGCCTGCTGTACGGAGGCAGCTGCTGATACAATGGCATAGGCTTCTTTGCCGGATAAACTTGTATCTGTATCCGTTTCGCCGTTTATGGTTTTTTCTTCTTTGTCGGCAGCGGCTTCTTCGCTTTCATCAACCGGCTTTTTTGCTGCAGCCGTGCCGGATTGTTCCTCCTGATTGATTTGTCCCTTTAAAATGACAACGCCGTTTTCGCTTCTGGCGATGACGGTTCCCAGAGGATCAGTCTGCCCTTCTGTTTGAACTTTGTCTGCTTTATTCTGGGAGGTTTCCTCTGTCTGTGTTTTGTCTTCCGATGGTTCCTTGGCTGTCAGTTTTTTATCTTCCTGCAGCTGTGCCATGATGAGTTCTTTTTGCTGTGCTTTGCGGAACTCTTCCTGATGCTGTTTCAGCTCTGTATTGAGGCTGGATATTTCTTTTTGAAGTTTCTGTTCTTCATTCGTCTTTTCAATGACAGAAAGTTCGTCCCTTGCAGATAATTTCTGTATTTTCTGCTTTGTGCTGGTAATTTCATTTTGAATGCTTTTGCTTTTTGAATCTGCCGAACTTGTCATAGGCATCTGCATGCCCGGCATACTGTTCATTGATGTTACACTGCCAATTCCCATAGAATAATCTCCTTCCCTCTCAAAAGATGATATGTATTTTGTTGCTGGCCACGGAGTGGACAGTAACTGTATTTGCTGTGAATATGAGGATGCTTCACAAAGCATTGCATCCACTATTTTATATATTTACCTATATTTTACTATTATTTATAGGTAAAAGGCAAGTAAATTTTTCTGCTTTTTTGTTTCATATGATTTGTGAAAACCCAAGAAATGTAATAATTGACATTACATTTTAAAAGATATAAAATTAAGAAAAATTTAAAGGCGGTGCCATGTAAGTATTCAGCAGATTGGGCGGCAATCCGGCTGAAGGCTGCCGGGAAAAGGAGAAGAAAACAGATGGAAGAAATCAGACTGGGAACGGTTGGGTCAGGCGCTATTGTACACTCTATACTTGACAATGTAAAAATCACGGATGGAATCCGGCTTGAAGCAGTATATTCAAGAAGCGGAGAAAAAGGGCGCACCTTGGCTGCGGAATATGGTGCGGATAAGGTATATACGAATCTGGATGAAATGATGGGTGATGGCGAAGTGAATACCGTCTACATTGCAAGCCCGAATCTGCTGCATTATGAGCAGGCAAAAAAAGCTTTGGAGGCAGGGAAAAATGTAATCTGTGAGAAACCGTTCTGTACAAAGGCAGAGCAGGCCAGAGAACTGGTGTCCCTTGCCAAAGAAAAACATTTATTTTTGGCAGACGCGGTACCCGCTGCATTTCTGCCTAATTTTGAACTGCTAAAGAAAGAATTGCCAAAGATTGGAAGAATAAGGCTTGTGATGGGAAATTTCAGCCAGTATTCCAGCCGTTATGATTTACTGCTGAGAGGAGAAGTGCCTAATGTATTTAATCCGCAGTATGCGGGAGGATGTCTGATGGATATTAACTTTTATAATGTGTATCTGAATGTGGCGTTATTTGGAAAGCCTCAGGATATAGTTTATTTTCCGAATAGGTATGGGAAACTGGCAGATACATCAGGAATTCTGGTGATGCAGTATGAGGATTTTGTAAGTGAGGCGGCAGGCGCAAAGGATACATGGGGCGTGAATTCGTTTCAGATAGAAGGGGAGAAAGGATATATATACTTGAAAGGCGGAAGCAGCAGAATTACGGAGGTCCAAGTTGCCACGAAGACTTCGGAAGAAAGTTTTAATCTGCAGGAAAAAGAGAATCCATGGTTTTATGAGGTGCAGAATATGACAAAGCTCCTTTTGAACGGCGATTATGATACGGTTTACCGGGGGCTGGATATTATGATTGACGTAGTAGAAGTTCTGGAATCTGCAAGGAAAAAAGCTGGGATTTTCTTTCCGGGTGACTGATGAATCCTGTTATATGAACAACGGGCAGTACGCTTCGCGGGCTGCCCGTTGTCTGGAAACAGATATGCATGTCCTATAATGTTACAGCGTACTCATAATCCAGCATAAAATTGGTTACACCGTCCAAGGCAAGTTCTTTGGGGTCTAATGGGAGAACGCCGTCGCGTACTTTTGCATAGGTAACCGGCATATATTGGTGCAGCATATTCATAGGAATAGGATATTCCTTCAAATTAGAGAACAATTTATCAATAGCTTCCGTTACTTTTGGCTGGCCGATGTAGTAACGGGCACGGTCAGAAAAACTGTATTTTCTTGCGAGGGCAAGCTGTTTATCATCCCCGTGGTAATGCTTCTGCCAGTTGGCAGGCTGCTCCAGCATAACCTGTTCCAGAGTTTCAATGAAGTTGGCTCTTTTTTCTTCCGGAACCAGTTCTTTTTCCATGAAGCTGAGGGCAAATAGCGCTTCTCTCAGCCCATAGGTTAGAGCAGGACCAACTTTTAAAATGGCGATACCGTCCTGTACCATGCTTTTGAGGCATTCGGCACTCTGATAATCAGTGGAATGGCCTTCGAAGCAGACTTCGGGATATTTTTCAAGTGTGGAGCAAAGCTCCGCTGCTGCATCATGATTATATAGGAAGACTTGGTCATCGCCAAATTCAACACCGGGCTGTACGACAACAGCGACTACATCTTTCCAGCCTTCTCCTACACCTGATTCTTCGAAAATATGTTTGTAGGTAGCAACTGTATCCTGAAAAGCAGCAGGACTGGTGACGGAAAGACTGTCTTCTGCTTCTTGTGCACCGCCCGGAATGGGAACTTCGCTCCCAATGATAAAAACGGGACGCATTGCATCAGGGTATTGTGCCTTCCGTTCTTCGTAACCCTTCATAGAAGCTTTGTAAAGTTCAGCGCCGCGGCGGGCAATGGTTTCGGTGGACAAAAGGCCTTCCGGGTCATCGGCAACCTTCATGCTGGTATCCAGATGAATTTTGGTGAATCCGGCTTTGGCGTACTGATAAACCAGTTCTATAGATTTTTCCATGGCCTCTTTTTCGGCAAGGTTCTGCCAGGTCAGAGGGCCAAGGTGATCGCCGCCAAGAATAATCAGATGTTTTGGAACCCCGATTTCCTCAGCCATTTTTTGTATCATGTCATAGAAGTCTTGAGGAAGCATTCCCGTATAGCCTCCGTATTGGTTGACCTGATTGGCAGTTGCTTCAATCAGCACTGGTGTATTGAGTTGTTTTGCACGTCTTAATATAATTTCGAGTACTAACGGGTTGGCAGTACAGTAGGAAGGAATACCGCATTTTTTCCCTTGTCTGCGTTGTTCCATCATTTCTTGAATAGGATGTTTCATTGTTTTATTTCTCCTTTATTTAAATTGATTAAGGCAGCTGTGCTTTGCCCATGCAGTAGGTTTGGCGAACCTGATAGTCAGGTTCAAGGACAACCAGATCAGCATCCATGCCGACTTTAATCTGTCCCTTCCGGTCATCGACACCGATGCAGCGGGCAGGATTAATTGTACAGGAATTGATGGCATAATTGAACGGAACCATTGCTTCTTCTACTAATATTCTCAGCCCGTTGTTTAGTTTCAGTGTGGAGCCTGCCAGCCCCCCGGTGGAGGTTAAATGTGCGCTGCCGTCCGGATAGATTTCAATTTCGTTGCCGCCGAAAATGTAACGGCTTCCGGCAGGTGAGCCTTTTGCCATCAAGGCATCGGATACCATAATAGAATAATCAGGACCTTTTGACATAAAATAGTTATTCAGGGCAGCAGCAGTAGAATGGTTGCCGTCACAGATGATTTCTCCGTACATTGTGCGGATACGGTACGCAGCACCCACCAGACCGTTGGCACGGTGATTAAAAGGGGTCATGCCGTTATATACATGTGTCATGGAACGCGCTCCATGGGCATAGGCCATAACCGCCTGGTCGTAGGTGGCAGCAGAATGTCCAATGCTTACGGTTACGCCTTGCCTGGTCAGGTAATGGGTCAGGGCAAAATCCTCGTCTGTTTCGGTAGCCATGGTGATATACCGGATATTGCCCTTGGCAGCTTCCTGATAACGCTGGAATTGTTCAATAGTTGGTTTGACAATGTACTGTTCCGGCTGGGCGCCCTTGTATACCATATCCAGATAGGGTCCTTCAAAATGGATACCTAGAATTTCAGCGCCTTCGTAGCCGTCTTCCATAACTTTTGCCACATTGGCAACTGCTTTGGTCAAAACTTCTTCGCTCTGGGTAATAGTAGTAGCAAGGAAACCGGTTACACCTTCGTCTACCACATGTTTTGTCCAGTTCCTCAAACCTTCTTCATTGGCATCATTGGTATCAAAGCCATAGGCACCATGGCAGTGGATGTCCAGAAAACCGGGAACGATGCGCAAATCGTTGTAATCGACATCGGCCGTCTGATTGCCATAAGGAAGAATATCTGTAATTTTTCCATCCCTTACATCAAGTGCGGCAGATACGAACTGATCTGCAATCCATACTTTTTTACCTTGAATTAGCATAAAAATTAACCTCCTGTCTGAAAAATAAATAATTTTCTATTATTATATCTTATTATAGCACTGAATAAGCGGATAAAGTTGCATTTTTTAAGTTATTCATT
>DNJW01000271.1 GCA_003488965.1 Lachnospiraceae bacterium
CCTTGATTGCAGATGAGAAATCGCCTGCGCGAATTTCCCATCGCACTGTCATCGCAGCAAGCTGCTCTGACATGGAGGATTAGTATGGAGCATATTAAATTTGAATATGGAAATGAGATTTTTACATTGAACCATCCTGACAATTACACCTATCTTTATTTTCCGGCAGCAGGTGAGCAGGGGATTAAGTCAAGTGTGACGCCAAATCTTGCAGGAGACTGCAAGATGGACCAGAATACATTTATACTGGAACCGGTGAGCAGCGAGAATCTGCATAACAATAAGTCATCCAGGAATTTTTGGTGTTATATTGATGGCATAGGAGCATGGTCTGCCACAGGCGCATCGGCGGAAGCGGAATATGACAAAGCTACGCCGCGGCAGGATGACTGCTGCATGGAAGCAGGATTTATGTGGCAGACGGTAACAAGAACATCTGCAAAGTATCAGCTAAAGTCGGAAGTTACAAGTTTTGTGCCGTTAGAGCACAATGTGGAAATTATGCATGTAGTTATTCAGAATATAGCAGAGGCATCGCAGAAAATCGTGCCTGTTGCATCGGTTCCCATATACGGAAGAAGCGCAGACAATATCAGAGACCATAGACATGTGACATCCCTTCTGCATCAGATAGCCGTTACAGAGCAAGGCGTTGAGGTCAGGCCGAAGCTGTCCTTTGACGAGAGAGGACATCAGAAGAACAGAATTACATATTTTGTATACGGTATCACAGGAAAGGGGGAAATGCCCGAACAGTTTTTCCCCGTTACCGAAGACTTTATTGGGGAGGGCGGAAGCCTGATAGCCCCTTTAGCGGTCAAAAATAATCTGGAAGGCCAAAAGAGCGGTATCCGGATTGACGGGAAAGAGGCGCTGGGCGGTCTCAAATTCCGCAGCGTGGAGCTGGAGGCAGGAGAAAGAATATCATATACCGTTATTATCGGTGCGGACGGGGATATGGAAAGAATGCGGCGTGCCGTGCCTGCATATGACAGTGAGGATAAAGTAAGTGCGGCGTTGGAGTGTATGAAAACTTACTGGCAGGAGAAGGTCAATGTATCGTTTCAGACCGGAAACAGGAAAGCCGACAGCTATCTTAAGTGGATATGTTTCCAGCCTATACTAAGGAGGTTATATGGCTGCTCTTTCCTTCCCCATCACGACTATGGAAAAGGCGGAAGGGGATGGAGAGATCTCTGGCAGGACTGCTTGTCGCTGCTGTTTATGAATCCTGACGGGGTGCGCCAGATGATTGTTGATAATTACGGCGGTGTGAGAATAGACGGAACCAATGCAACCATTATCGGGGAAAAGCAGGGAGAATTCAAGGCGGACAGGAACAGCATTACCCGTGTCTGGATGGACCACGGTTTCTGGCCTTTTCTTACGGCCAGACTCTACATAGACCAGACGGGCGACATCCAAATCCTAAACGAAAAGGTACCCTATTTCAAGGACCGTCAGGTATGGCGTGGAACGGCTGCGGACAGCGGGTGGAGCGAGGATTGCGGTACACAGCAGAAGACAGTGGAAGAGGCTGTTTATAAAGGAAGTATTGCAGAGCATATGCTGGTGCAGCAGTTATGCGCATTCTACGAGGTGGGGGAACATAATCATATCCGTCTCCGCAACGCTGACTGGAACGATGCCCTTGACATGGCGCCGGACAGGGGAGAGAGCGTGGCATTTACAGGGGCTTATGCTTATAGCTTAAAGGGACTGGCAGATTGCCTTGCGGAATATGAAACGGTTACGAAAAACAGAGAGCTGGAGCTGGCAGAGGAAATTAAGGTTCTTCTTGCAGGAGATGCCGGCAAGTATGAAGATATCGAATGGAAAAGAACCATATTAAATAAGTATATGGAGTCATGTACGCATCATGTTTCCGGCAAGACAGTTTTGATACCTGTCGGGGAACTGGTGAAAAATCTCAGGGAAAAGGCAGAGTGGCTGACGGGGCATATCAGGGGGAGCGAATGGGTGACAGATAAGGAAGGAAACGGCTGGTTTAACGGATATTACGACAACAATGGGAATCAGGTGGAAGGTGTGCGGGGCGATAATGTGCGCATGATACTTACAAGCCAGGTGTTTTCCATTATGAGCGGTACATCTGACAAGGAAATGACAAGGAAAATCTGCCGAAGCGCCGACAAATATCTTTATAAGGAAAAAGCCGGAGGATACCGCATCAACACAAGATTTGACGAGGACAAATTTGACCTTGGAAGAATGTTTGGTTTTGCATATGGAGAGAAAGAAAATGGCGCGGTATTTTCCCATATGACGGTAATGTATGCAAACGCTCTGTACAAACAAGGCTTTGTAAGGGAAGGCTATAAGGCATTGAATACACTGTTGTCTGCAGCAATGGATTTTGAGACAAGCAAGATTTATCCGGGAGTGCCAGAGTATTTCGATGGGGATGGAAGGGGAATGTACCATTATCTCACAGGGGCGGCGAGCTGGTTTATGCTGACTATGATTACCCAGGTGTACGGTGTCAGAGGCGAACTTGGCAATCTGGTGCTTGCACCGAAGCTGCTTCCCGAACAGTTCGATGACAACGGAAATGCGTGTATTAAGATGAATTTCCTGAAAAAAACATTTCTGATTAAATACTGCAATCCCGGCAGGCTTTCGCCGGAAGCATACAGGATTGTCAAGGCAGAGTGTGGGAACAGGAAGTTAAAGATTATAGAAGGAAAGTCCCGTCTGGACAGAGAACTGATAGAGGCGCTTGACGATAGTGTCCATGTGATTCATGTAACATTAGGAAACTAGGAGGATAATACGATATGCAATATGGTTATTTTGATGATGAAAAAAGAGAATATGTAATTACAAGACCTGATACACCGGCTCCATGGGCCAACTATCTGGGTTCTCCCGAATACGGTGCAATCATCTCCAACAATGCGGGCGGTTACAGTTTTGCAAAGTCAGGTGCAAACGGCAGGATTTTGCGTTATATCTTTAATCATTTTGACCAGCCTGGACGTTACATCTATATCCGGGATAACGAGAGCAGGGACTACTGGTCGGCGTCATGGCAGCCTGTGGGAAAGGACTTGGAGACCTACCGCAGCAGATGCTGTCATGGAACGGCGTATACAAGAATGGAAGCGGATTACGGCGGCATTCATTCAGAAGTGCTGTACTATGTGCCGCTGTACAAGTCCTATGAAGTATGGAACCTGAAAGTGACAAACAATTCCGAAACGGCAAGAAGCCTGAATGTTACCGGGTATGCGGAATTTACAAACAACAATAATTATGAGCAGGATCAGGTAAATCTCCAGTATTCTATGTTTATCACAAGAACTGCTTTTGACAGGGACCGTATCCGCCAGACGATACATGGTAATCTGGATGGTCTGGAAGATGGGGAAGAGGTTGACAATAAGCTTGCTATTGACCGTTTTTTCGGGCTGGCAGGGGAAAAGGTGTCCTCCTATTGCGGGGACCGGGAGAAATTTATCGGCCGCTATCACGGATATGGAAATCCGATAGGAGTTATTCATGGAGATCTCGGGGGTGAGCTGGGTTATAATGAAAACGGGTGCGGCGCATTGACAGCAACGCTGACGCTGGAGGCCGGGGAAACGAAAGAAATCGCGTTCATACTGGGGATGAAGTATAAGGAGGAAGCGGACAAAATACTTGCAGGCTATAGAAACCCTTCAGAAATCTGCAAAAAGGAATTGGATGAGCTGACTGCATACTGGCATGAAAAGCTGTCCCATTTCCAGGTAAAAACGCCGGATGCGTCATTCAATACCATGGTCAATACATGGAATGCCTATAACTGTTTTATGACATTTATATGGTCCCGGGCAGCTTCCTTTATCTACTGCGGTCTCCGGAACGGATATGGTTTTCGGGATACCGTACAAGATATTCAGGGTATTATCCATCTAGCTCCTGAGATGGCAGCGGAAAAAATACGTTTTATGCTCTCGGCACAGGTTGACAACGGCGGCGGACTTCCGCTTGTAAAATTCACACACAATCCGGGGCATGAGGATACTCCGGAGGATGCCTCCTATGTGCAGGAGACAGGACATCCGGCATATAGGGCGGACGATGCTTTGTGGCTGTTCCCTACGGTATACAAATATGTATCGGAGTCCGGCAACCTTGCTTTTATCGACGAGGTGATTCCCTTTGCCAATAAGGGTGAGGGGACTGTTTATGAGCATTTAAAACGTGCCATTGATTTCTCCATGAACCATTTAGGACCTCATGGCATGCCGGCAGGACTTTATGCCGACTGGAATGACTGCCTGAGACTGGGAAAGGATGGGGAGTCATCCTTTGTGGCATTGCAGTATTACTATGCAATGACGATTCTTGGGAAATTTGCCGTATATAAGAAGGATGAAAAATACATTGAGTTTCTGGAGGAAAAGCAAAAGCAGCTGGGGAAATTGATACAGAAGCTTTGCTGGAACGAAGACCGGTTTATCAGAGGGTATACGGAAAAAGGCGAGGTCATCGGAAAGCGGACGGATAAGGAAGCAAATATGTGGCTGAATCCCCAAAGCTGGGCAGTTATCAGCGGACTGGCCACAGACGGGCAGGCGGACAAGGCGCTGGATATGGTGTATGAGAGGCTGAACACCGCATACGGCGCGGTGCTCATGGACCCGCCCTATCATACCGATGCTTTTGAGGGTGCCCTTGCGGTGATTTATAATGCGGGCGTGAAGGAAAACTCCGGTATTTTTTCCCAGTCACAAGGATGGCTGATTTTGGCGGAGGCTCTCCGGAGGCATGGAAACCGTGCATTTGCATATTTTAAGGAAAACGCACCGGCCGCCCAGAATGACAGGGCGGAAATCCGCAAACTGGAGCCTTACTGCTACGGACAGTTTACGGAAGGGAAGGCAAGCCCCCATTTTGGACGCTCCCATGTACACTGGCTGACCGGTACTGCGTCTACAGTCATGGTGGGCTGTGTGGAGGGAATCCTTGGTATGCGCCCGGATTTTGGAGGATTGAGAATAGCGCCTTCCATACCGGAGGAATGGGACGGTTTTGAGATAGACAAGGATTTCAGGGAATGTCATCTGCATATTACGGTTCACAATCCGGGGCACGTGGAATCAGGATTTAAAAGTCTGACCGTAAATGGAATTCCTATGGAAGAAAACTATATTCCGTCAAGTCTTCTGACGGAACGGACGGAAATCGAACTATATTTATCCTAATGAAAATAATGACAGGATTTTGATATTTTTTGAATTTATTTGGTATATTGGACGATGTAGGATAAGATATAATCTTTTTTGTAAATAAACGAAATATAACAATAGAATTTTTAAGGAGGATTTTTGTATGAAAAGGAGAGTTGTCAGTATCTTATTAATGGCAGCCATGGCTGCAGGTACATTGGCAGGCTGCGGGGGAACAGGCTCTGATTCGCAGTCTGGCAGTGCGGCAAGTGCAGAGGAAGGGAAAGTCATTAACATTTATTCATGGAATAACGAATTCCGTGAGCGTGTAGAGCTTGTTTATTCAGAGGTGGAGAAAACTTCCGAGGACGGCACGGTAACAACCTTAAAGGACGGCACGGAAATTCATTGGATTATCAACCCGAACCAGGACGGCGTTTATCAGCAGAAACTGGACGAGGCGCTGCTGAATCAGGGAAGCGCGGCAGCAGATGACAAGGTTGACATCTTTTTGACAGAAACGGACTATGTAAACAAGTATACAGATGCCGCAGCGGATGTGGCAATGCCGCTGACCGACCTTGGCATTGACCCGGATACCGACTTGGCGGACCAGTACAGCTTTACCAAGGTAACCGCTTCTGATATGAACGGTGTGCAGAGAGGGTCTACATGGCAGTGCTGTCCGGGACTGCTGGTATACCGCCGGGATATTGCCAAGGATGTATTCGGCACAGACGACCCGGAGGCTGTGGGCGAAAAAGTGAAGGACTGGGATACCCTTAAGGCAACGGCAGCGGAGCTGAAAGCAAAGGGATATTATACATTTGCTTCTTATGCGGATACATTCCGTCTGTATGGCAACAGCATTGACGCGCCATGGGTTTCGGAAGGGGAAACTGTGCTCAAAGTGGATCCCAAGATTATGAACTGGGTAAACGATTCCAAGGAATGGCTGGATGCAGGCTATTTTAACCCGACGGTAAAGGGACAGTGGAATTCGGACTGGAACCAGGCAATGGGTTCCGCATCCAAGGTATTTGCATTCCTCTTCCCGGCATGGGGAATTGACTTTACATTAAGCCCCAACTGGGACGGCGAGAGCGGCGCATGGGCAGTTACCAATCCCCCGCAGGAATATAACTGGGGCGGTTCCTATGTACATGCGTGTACAGGCACGGACAACCCGCAGCATGTCAAAGACATCATCCTTGCAGTGACTGCAGATAAAGATAATTTGTTAAAGATTTCCAAGGAGAAAACAGATTTTACCAATGCGCAGACCAGCATGAGGGAAGCAGCTGAAGATGATGCGAACTTCTCATCGGAATTCCTTGGCGGACAGAATCCGTTTAAATATTTTGCCCCTGTTGCTGAAAATATTAAAATCGCACCGCTTTCCGCTTACGACCAGGGATGTGTGGAATTAATCCAGAATTCTTTCAGCGATTATTTCCAGGGCCAGGTTGACTATGACAAGGCAAAAGCAAACTTTGAGACAGCGATTAAGGAGCGTTATCCTGAAATCACAGAGGTTCAATGGCCTGAATAATGACCGTCAGACTGCGGCGCATCCGGTGCGCCGCAGTACATAAAAAGAAGGGAATGATAGGTTATGAAACAAAAACGTAAAAAAATTGATTATTCAAAATGGGGTTATATTTTTATTCTTCCGTTTTTTGCAAGTTTTTTCATTTTTTCCTTTGTCCCGCTGGTGGATACCATCCGATACAGCTTTTTTGAATATTACCGTTCCGGGATAAAAGAAATCGGTCCTAATTTTATCGGGATGGAGAATTATATCAGTCTGTTGAAATCCGATATGTTGAAATATGCAGGGAATACTTTGATACTATGGATTATCGGATTTATTCCGCAGATTGTTATTGCGCTGCTGCTTGCTTCCTGGTTTGTGGACAGCCGGCTGAAAATACGCGGACAGCAGTTCTTTAAGGTAGTGATTTATCTGCCCAACCTGATTATGGCCTCCGCGTTTGCCATGCTGTTTTTTACCTTGTTTTCCACCAACGGCCCGGTGAACGCCATCCTGATGTCCATGGGCATAACGGAAAAAGAAATTGATTTTATGGGTTCTGTATTCGGCACAAGGTCATTGGTGGGCCTGATGAATTTCCTGATGTGGTTCGGCAACAGTACGATTATGCTGATGGCTGCAATCATGGGTATCAGCCCAGATATTTTTGAGGCGTCTGAAATAGACGGATGCAACAGCAAACAAAGGTTTTTCCGTATCACACTTCCGTTAATCCGGCCCATTCTTGCCTATACGCTGATAAACTCCATTATCGGCGGGCTTCAGATGTTTGACGTGCCGCAGATTTTGACTAACGGACAAGGAAATCCGGACCGTACATCCATGACGCTGATTATGTTCCTCAACAGCCACTTAAAGAGCAAGAACTATGGTATGGCAGGAGCCTTGTCTGTTTATCTGTTTATCGTCAGCGGCATCTTATGTTTTATGGTATACCGGATAACGAACGATGATGATTCGGACGGTTCAAAGAAGGCTGCAAAAAAGAATAAAAAGGCGGGAAGGAGATAAGGTATGAAATCAAATAAATCAAACAGTCTGCGTACGGTTTTTGCGCATGTGCTGCTCATCATTCTGTCATTTATGTGCTTGTTTTTCTTCTATATTCTGTTTGTCAACGCAACGCGTTCCCATGCAGATCTGCAGAAAGGATTTTCTGCATTGCCCGGAAACTATTTTTTTACCAACCTGAAAAACGTAACCAATGACGGGACGTTTCCAATGGTCAGAGGGATTGTAAACAGCCTGATCGTTTCCGGCTGCTCCGCGGCAATCTGTACCTATTTTTCATCATTGACGGCGTATGGGCTGTATGCATATGATTTTAAGCTAAAAAAAGCGGCGTTTACTTTTATTATGGCAATCCTTGTCATGCCCACACAGGTTACGGCAATGGGTTTCCTGCGCCTGATTACCAATATGGGGATGTATGATTCCCTGCTTCCGCTGATTATTCCTTCCATCGCATCGCCTGCTGTGTTCTATTTTATGTACAGCTATTTACAGTCATCGCTTCCTCTGTCATTGGTTGAGGCGGCCAGAATTGACGGTTCGAAGGAATTTCACACATTTAACCAGATTATTCTTCCGATTATGAAACCGGCCATAGCGGTACAGGCGATTTTTAGTTTCGTAGGTTCTTGGAATAATTACTTCGTTCCCGCACTGGTTATCCAGTCAAAGAACAAAATGACGGTGCCGATTCTGATAGCTACACTCCGGGGCGCGGATTATATGAATTTCGATATGGGAAAAATATACATGATGATTCTTGTGGCAATTGTCCCGATTATCCTTGTGTATCTGCTTCTGTCAAAATATATAATCGCAGGAGTGACCCTTGGCGGTGTAAAAGGGTAAAAGGCAGATTTGTGGACAAATGGAGATAAGATATGGTGAAAAAAAACAGTGTTCACAGCGGTACCTTGCTCCGGCAGCCTTCCGGACGCGAACTTGCCCATGGCAGGCTTGCCAGGGAGGCTGCTGCGGAAGGAATGGTTCTGCTGAAAAATGAAGGAATTCTCCCATTAAAAACATCCGCACCGGTGGCTCTTCTGGGCTGCGGTGCGGATAAGACCGTAAAGGGCGGTACCGGGTCGGGAGATGTAAATAATAGGGAGAGTATTTCAATCTATAGAGGTTTTCAGGATGCAGGCATATCCGTTACCAGCAAAGGCTGGCTGGCAGATTACAAAGAGCGTTATGAGACGGCCAGAAATCTATGGAAAGAAAAAGTGCTGGAGGATGCCAAAGGGACGGATAATCCCTTTGATGCCTATGCGGCGAATCCGTTTTCTTTGCCGGAGGGCCGTAAGATTACGGAGAAAGATATAAAAGGGGCTTTGACAGCGGTCTATGTCATCAGCCGTATTTCCGGCGAGGGCAAAGACCGCCGTCTGGCAGAAGGAGATTATTATTTAAGCCGGAAAGAGCAGGAGGATATCTTGTATCTGGACCAGAAAAATATACCGATTGTGCTCGTGCTCAATACAGGGGCTCCTATAGAGCTGGCGGGCATTATGGAGAAGGCTGGGAATATCAAAGCAATTTTATATGTTTCCCTGCCCGGACAGGAGGGCGGGCATGCCGTTGCGGATGTTTTATTCGGAAAAGCAGTGCCGGGAGGCAGGCTGGCGGCAACATGGGCGAGGCATTATGAGGATTACCCTTTTGCTGAAAATTTCGGATATCTCAATGGAAATCTGGAATCGGAGGAATACAGGGAAGGTATTTATGTAGGATACCGGTATTTTGACAGTTTTGGCATACAGCCGCTATTTCCTTTTGGCTATGGGCTGTCCTATACGGATTTTTCTATAAAGTTCGAGGAACTTAGGATAACGGGGCAGGGAATCGAAGTGGCCGTTTCCGTAGAAAATATAGGGAAACAATTTTCCGGCAGAGAAGTAGTGCAGATATATGTGTCGCTGCCCCAGACAGGTCTGGCGAAAGAATACCATAGGCTTGCCGGTTTTGCCAAGACAGATATTTTACAGCCAAAGGATGTACAGAAGCTTACGGTTTTCATAGAACAAAAGCAGCTTGCCAGCTTCTCGGAGCGGAAGCAGGCATGGATGATTGAGGACGGAAGCTATGGCGTATGGATAGGGAACAGCAGTGTATCCCTGCGGCTGGAGGCACTGCTTGTCGTTTCACAGCAGACGGTATTGGAACGGACCAATGAAATAGGCTCAAATGCAGCATTGGAAGAGCTGGAACCTTCCGGGTTTGCCGGAAAAAAGGCCGGCCAGTGGATGGCGATGGCAAGGGAACAAAAAATCCCCGTATTTTCCTTTGTGCCGCGGGAAGAGGAAAAGCGAGAACCGCTAACTCCGCTGGCCGAGGAACAGCCGGTGGAAGAACTGCTCCCTCTCTTGTATGGAAATATTACCAAAGGAACAAGTACTCTTGGCTCTGCAGGAATCCGGGTGCCGGGTTCCGCCGGGGAGACCACGGAAGCGCTAGAGGAAAAATATGGGAAACGCTCCCTGATTTTGGCGGACGGTCCTGCAGGGCTCCGCTTGCGCCAAAGCTATGAGGTAGACCGGCTGACGGATAGGGTATATGGAACGGGTGTTCTCGGCTCGCTGGAAAACGGATTTCTGGAGGAAAATAAGTTCCATAAGGATGCGGATACTTACTATCAGTACTGTACCGCCTTCCCGGTGGGAACGGCACTGGCACAGACATGGGATGTGGAACTGGTAAGGAAGTTCGGGAAAGCCATAGCGGCAGAGATGGAAGAATTTCATGTGGATTTGTGGCTGGCACCGGGGATGAATATTCAAAGGAATCCGCTGTGCGGGCGCAATTTCGAATATTATTCGGAAGACCCTCTGCTGTCAGGAAGAATGGCGGCAGCTGTTACGGACGGCGTCCAGAATGGAGGCAGGCATGGCGTGACAATCAAACATTTTGCCTGCAACAATCAGGAAGACAACCGGGCGGGAGTAGATGTGCGTGTTTCCCAGCGTGCGCTCAGGGAAATCTATTTCCGGGGGTTTGAAATTGCGGTAAAGGAAAGCGCTCCGGCAGCAATTATGACTTCCTATAACCTTATTAACGGCATTCATACAGCGAACAGCCGGGATATATGTACAACGGTTGCCCGGAAGGAATGGGGGTTTGGCGGTGTGATTATGTCTGACTGGAATACCACGGTTCCTGAGGATGGCAGTGTGCCATGGAAGTGTGCGGATGCCGGGAACGATATTATCATGCCGGGTAATTACAATGACCAGGAGAATATCCGAAAAGCATATGCCGGAGGGGAACTTTCGGAGGACACAATCAGGAGCTGTGCGGGACGGATTCTTGCGTTGATAGAAAATCTGACAACCTGAAAAATAGGATACTGCCATTAAATCCGGGCAGTATCCTATTCTTTTACATTTTTTAGGTCTGTGACATCCCAGTCGGAAGACGAATAAAGATTGCGGTATTTTTTAGGGGTTATGCCTGTAAAATCCTTGAACAGCTGTATAAAGTGGCTTTGTGAAGAAAAGGAAAGGTAATTGGAAATTTCAACCAGGCTGTAATCGCAAAATTTTAAGAGATGCTGTGCCTTTTCTATTTTTTTCTCACGGACATAGTCGCTGACTGAAACACCGGTTTCTTTTTTGAAAAGGCGCGACAAGTAACTGGCGGACAGTCCGGTATATGCAGCAAGATTTTCAATCGTAATCCGTTCCTTGATATGGGCATAAATATAATCAATGCAGATTGTGACAGGTTTGGACATCCTCAGGCTTCTTGTCAAAATCCGCATTTTTCCGGTAAAATCCAGAACCATATGGTCGTGGAGACTGATGACTGCCTGACAAGTATGGAGATTGTCAAGCCTTAGAATATAAAAATCGCTCAGCCGGAATGCCTGCTCCATTTCCATGCCCGATTCAATACAGAGTCTGGTTATAAATGCCGTGGTAATCACAAAATGGTATTTCAGGTTGGTGATAGGGTCGTGGGAGAGGATGCCCACTCCTTCGGTGTCGGCAAATCTCTTCTGTTTGCAGTTTTCCCGTACGAAATCAATATCCCCCGAACTGACAGCATGGAAAAAAAGCTGTTCTTCGTTCAGCGGACGGTGAAATTTTTCCTCCTCGCTGTCCTCTATTTCCTGTATGTACCATTCCTGTGATATTCCCATGCCTGTCCCCCATGAAATAAGTGAAGTAAAAATATTGTAGCATGGATTTGATATTATGGCAATATATCTGGCAGATGCTCTAGGGGAAAGTAAGTAATGTTATAGTGGCAAGATATCCTATATGTTGTTTAAGACAACCTTAAACCCAATGACATCCGCCCCCTTTTGGTAAGCAGTGATATCGCCGTGATGGTTTTTCGCGATTGCCTTTGCCATGGAAAGACCGATGCCGAAACTTCCGCTTCTGCTTCTCGCCCTGTCGGCCCGGTAAAAACGGTCAAACAGACGGTTCAGTTCGGCTGCGTTCACATTTTTATAAGTATTTTCCATGATTAGGACAGGATGCCTTTTAGCGGAAAGGGCAACGGATATTGTTCCGCCAAAATCGCAATATTTCACGGCATTATCCAATAGGATGGCAAACAGGCGCCGGATAAGTCCTTCGTCGCCGCGGTACGGAACAGACGGGACTGTATGAAACCGCAGATTCATTCCGCTCTCGGCGGCAAGCGGCTGGAATTCGGAAACGGTGTCCGAAAGGACCGTCGCCAGGTCAAAAGAAGAAACGGTTAAATTGGAATGGTCTTCATCCATACGGGAGAGGGTGACGAGCTGGTTAATCAGTGCAGCCATCCTTTCCCCTTCGCTTCTGATATCGTCCAGCCACTCGCTTTTTCCAAAATCATTTTCTATAATATCAATATTGGAGAGAATCAAAGTAAGGGGTGTTTTCAGTTCATGACCGGCATCGGTGATGAACTGTTTCTGCTTATTATAGCTTTCGGCAGCAGGGCGGACAGCATATCTGGAAAACGCGATAATCAGAAGAAGGATGACAATGCTGCTGCCTATAAGGACAACCAGAGAGGCCAATATGGACTGGCGGGTCATAGCCCGGTTCATGCGGCCGTCCACAAAAACTGCCAGATAGCCGTATTTTGCGGGAACAATTTTGTAACGGTAGCCCGATATCCAGCCCCGTTTCTTTCCCCGTGCCAGTATTTCCTGAGTATATTGCCTTGCCTGCCAAGCGGTAACGGAGGAAATGGATTCAGTATTTTCTTTTATAAAATGAAATTCTTCATCTGTCCATACGGTAAAAAAGCGGGTGCTGAACTCCGTTTCCGGGGTAATAATATCCATAGGCGGAAATCCTGCCGCCGGAGCAGGACGTTTAGGGTCAAAGGGCGGAAACCTTCCGCCGTTTTGGGAGATGGTATCCGTCAGCATATCCATGGTACGGTTCAACTGGCGGACTCCGGTTATATATATGGCAAGAAAAATCAGGAAAACAACGGCAGCAATGGATACGGCGCTGACGAATATCATTTTTCTGCGCAGAGAATCTATCATATTTTTTCCGTTTTTCATTTTCAATCTTTTTCCTCCAAAACATATCCGGCTCCGCGGACAAAACGGATTTCCAGCGGGGCTTTGATGGAATCCAGTTTTTTACGGATATTGGAAATGTGTACCCATACCACGCTGGTATCGGCGTTGGAATCCCAGCCCCAGATATGGGTCATAAATTTATCGGTGGGAATGATGACTTTAGGATTTTGCATCAGCATTTCCATGAGCTGATATTCTTTTCCGCATAAGCCCTGGATGCACCCTCCGCAGTCAAGCTGATAGGTAGACCGGTTCAGGGTGACGCCGTAGCAGGTCAGCAGGTCAGGTACATAGTTGTCCTTGCGGCGCAGCATGGCTCTTACCCTGGCAAGAAGTTCGGCGCTGGAAAAGGGTTTTGCCAGATAATCATCTGCCCCGGCATCCAGTCCTTCCACGCGCTGTTCCACTTCGGTACGGGCGGTGAGAAAAAGCGCTGGTGTTTTAATATTCATTTGGCGCAGTTTCTGGAGAACGGCAATGCCGTCCATGCCGGGCATCATAATATCCAGCACAAGGCCGTCATATTCTTCCGTCTGTGCATAAGAAAGGGCTTCGCTGCCGGTGGAAACGCCGTCGGCGATAAAATGATTCTGTTTAAAAATATGCAGCAAGGATTTTAATAATTTCTCATCATCCTCAGCAATCAGTAAACGCATAGGCAAACCTCCATTTGAAAGTATTATACTTGGTTCTTCGCGATAAGGGAAGGGGAGTTTTTCTTTAGGCTGGCTTTAGGCGAAGAGGGTATCATAAAAGGGAATTGGGGTTAGGAAATCAGCAGGAAGGAGCAGAAAATGGAGTTTAGGCATGAGTGGAAGCATGAGATTACGGTTTCCGATATGATAACGGTCCGGCAGCGGCTGGGTGTTGTTGCAAAACCGGATGTAAATGCTGTCTGCGGTAAATATTTTATCCGCAGTCTTTATTTTGATAACTTGTCGGACAGGGTGCTTAGGGAGAAGCTGGATGGGGTAAATATGCGGGAAAAATTCCGTATCCGTTATTATAATGGCGATTTAGGACTTATCCGTCTGGAAAAAAAGAGTAAATGGGACGGCTTAAGCTGCAAACAGAGTGCGGCATTGACCGCAGAAGAGGCTTGGGCGGTTGTGGAGGGGGATTGGGGGTGGATGCTTTCTTCCGGACAGCCGCTTTTGCAGGAATTGTACAGCAAAATACGCTCACAGGGGCTTCGGCCTAAAACGATTGTAGATTATACAAGGGAACCCTTTGTGTATGCGCCGGGAAATGTGAGGGTCACCTTGGATTACGGCATCCGCACCGGCATGGGCTGTACGGATTTTCTGAATCCATGCTGCGTGACCGTGCCCGTAAGGGACGCGCCGGTTATTTTGGAGGTCAAATGGGGTGAATTTCTTCCGTCCATAATCAGAGATGCCGTCCAGCTGGAAAACCGGCATACAGCAGCCTTTTCCAAATATGCCGTCTGCCGTATGTATGGATAGGGTCCTGTCTTCCGAATCTGATAAAAAGGAATAGACATAAAACTTAAAAAGGAGATATAGGAATATGACTTTTCATGATATTTTTAAATCCGGTTTTTTAGAAAATATGGCCAGTGTCAGCATGCTGGATATGATTCTTGTGCTGGCGCTTGCCTTTGGAACGGGCTTGTTTATTTTTCTTGTTTATAAAAAAACTTTTTCCGGTGTTATGTATTCTTCCAGTTTCGGGGTGACGCTGATTGCTTTGACTATGATTACGTCACTGGTAATTCTGGCTGTTACGAGCAATGTGGTTCTGTCTCTTGGTATGGTGGGGGCTTTGTCTATTGTCCGTTTCCGTACTGCAATTAAAGAGCCGTTAGATATTGCGTTTCTTTTCTGGTCGATTGGGGCAGGGATTGTACTGGCAGCAGGCATGATTCCTCTGGCAGTTATCGGCAGTGCGGTTATCGGAATCGTGCTTCTAGTGTTTGTGAACCGGAAATCCCATTACAATCCATATATTACAGTGATTCGGTGCGACGGCTATGAAAGTGAAAAGCGTGTAAAGGAATATCTGGATTTGCAAGTGAAAAAGTGTGTTGTAA
The DNA here is from genome assembly GCA_003488965.1 of Lachnospiraceae bacterium. GTDB lineage: Bacteria > Bacillota > Clostridia > Lachnospirales > Lachnospiraceae > Kineothrix. The sequence continues at coordinate 15,327 of DNJW01000271.1, forward strand.
AAAGCAAGACAGCACAGAAAGGTTCTGTGGAACTGAATCTGGAAATCCGTCTGAAGGATGATAATACGGATTTTATCAACAGACTGTCCGAAATGGACGGTGTGTACAGTGCTGTGCTGGTAAGCTATAACGGAGATTACATGGGATAAGGAGGTATACCTATGTCAACCCATAAGTATATTGACGGGATTTGCGCGGCAGGCATGGTTCTGGCTCTTGTGATTGCCTTTTTGCTCATTAACGCTGCCGCATCGGGGATTTGGGAGGTATCTGCACCAATGGGATACGAAAGCCGTCTTTTTGATGCTTCCCGGGTACATACCATTGATATTGTGATGGACGGGTGGGACAGCTTTATTGAGGAATGTGAAAATGAGGAATATGCGGCTGCAACAGCGGTGATTGACGGGGAAAGCTTTCAAAATGTAGGAATCCGTGCAAAAGGCAATACTTCGCTCAGAACGGTTTCGGAGATGGGCAGCGACAGATATAGTTTTAAAATTGAGTTTGACCAGTATGATGATGCAAAAAATTATTACGGGTTAGATAAACTCAGCTTGAATAATCTGATACAGGACACTACTTATATGAAAGATTATCTGACGTACCGGCTGATGGGATCCTTTGGTGTGGATGCGCCGCTATGCAGTTATGTTTTTATCACAGTCAACGGCGAGGACTGGGGACTGTATCTGGCTGTGGAGGGCGTGGAAGAGAGTTTCCTGCAGCGCAACTACGGCAGCAGCTACGGAAATCTTTATAAGCCGGACAGCACTGGCTTTGGCGGCGGACGCGGTAACGGAAAAGAATTTGATATGGGCAACTGGGAAGAGGGACCGGATGACGATAAACGGCAAGAAAATGGACAGAATAGAAGAAACAGGACGGGCGAAGATGACGGAGACAGACCGGATAACGCTCCATGGCCAGGCAATGGGGGAAAACCGGAAATAGGAGAAGGAGTTGGCGGATATGGACGTTTTGCGGTGCCTGACGGAGAATTCCGTTCTGGAGGAGGTATGGGCAGTGATGATGTGAAGCTGAAATATATCGGTGATGACCCAGACAGCTATTCCAATATTTTTCAGAATGCCAAAACGGACATCGGCAGCGCGGATAAAAAACGTCTGATAGAATCGCTGAAGAAATTGAGCGGAAAAGAAGAAATTGAGCCGGCGGTGGATGTGGACAAGGTGATACGTTATTTTACAGTCCATAATTTTGTAGTTAACGGCGATAGTTATACGGGACAGATTGTTCATAATTATTATTTGTATGAAGAGGACGGCAGGCTGTCTATGATTCCATGGGATTATAATCTGGCGTTTGGCACATTTCAGGGCAACGATGCCCAAAAAGCAGTAAATGACCCCATAGATACGCCGCTGTCTGTCAGCAGCGGGGAAGAACGCCCGATGTTTGACTGGATTTTTTCAAAGGATGAGTATACGGAGCTTTATCATCAATATTTGACCGAATTTATTCAGGATACGGACATAGAGGGTCTGATTGACAGGACGGAAAAAATGATTGCCCCTTATGTGGAGAAGGACTCTGGTACATTCTATTCTTATGAAGAATTTGAGGCAGGCGTTGCCGCTTTGCGGGAATTCTGTTCCTTGCGTGCCGAAAGCATACGGGGGCAGTTAAACGGGACGGTCCCATCGACTGCAGAGGGGCAGGCAGCCAATCCTTCTTCGCTAATCAGCAGCCCGTATCTTACGCTGTCCGATATGGGGACGATGGATGACGGGAAACGTATGAATCGTAACTGATTAATAAAGTGGTAACAGTTTAGCCTTGCTTGTTCCTCCTGCCCGCTTCGTT
>DNJW01000066.1 GCA_003488965.1 Lachnospiraceae bacterium
GTAGCTCATGGCGCTTTGATGCCAGGAAAATTCCACTAATTCCGCCATTTCTGAAACCTCCCGTATTTTGTCCGATTCGCTTTCAGCGGGCTTGCCGTACTCCACCCGGTTCAGAATAACCTGCTGCCTTATGCTGTCTTCCCCCTCTTTTGAAGAGGTGATATCCAGAAACATCCTGCAATTTTCCACATAGAGGCTCTCAATGGTACTGGAGACGCTCTCGTCCTCGCTTTCAAATTGCTTATCATAAAAGGTAAGCTCAGTCTTGACGTTCAGGTTATTCCCCTGGAAAACGAAGGAGAAATTGCCGCTGTACACCAACTCCTGCCGGTAGCTGAGATTAAATGTGTTGCCTTCTTTGCCACCTATGTGCGCGCTCCATACGCCGTCCTCCGACATCCACTCGGCGTTCAACAGTTCCAACATAGGCTCCGCTGAGTTTTCCATGCCGGGGATGTCCACGATCCGCTCCAAAACAAAATGCCGGTACACGAAAATTGCTCCTATTAGAAGAATTACAATGACAGTTACGAGTATCATCCGCTTTTTCATAAAACCTCCGTCTCCCAGAATCGTGAATGCCTAGTAGCGTTAAAACTTACCTCCGCCATGTCTCGCCGTCTGTACGGTAGTAGACGACTTTATCGCCACTTTTCAGCTTCGCTATTCAAATGGGGTTCCCATCCTCTCCAACAACCGATGCGCTAATGTCTTTGCAAAGAGTCCAATTCGTTTCAAAGCAGATTGTGTACCAGCTATGCACCGTACTGGAAAACCGTCAGAGCCCACATGGTAGATGTCATAGCCGTAAGCCGTATCGAGATTTGTGTATGCCATCTGAAAATCCAGCTCACTCACTCCGCTTTTTTACCTTTTTCAATCCACTCTTTAACCTCATTCTCAGTTCGTGAGCCTTCCTCGTAAAAACCTTTAAAATTATGTATACGATCGTGGAGGTTCAGATAAATTGTGTTATCCTCTCCCCTCAGCATAAACCCGTAGGGGCTGGAATAAACGTAATCATTCTCCCAGTTGATTGAATAGTTTGGATTATAAAGCAGCCATGCGGGGATTGCTCCTTGGATTTCTTTTTCCGTATCGATGCTCTGGTCGGCTTCTCCGTAATTTTTCACATTTTTACCATGAAAAATCAGCTCCAGCATTGTATTGTCGGAAGCCGTTTCACGAATGACACAATGTAATTCCGATGCGTCTGCATACCAGTATTGGTTATTCAGGTTGAATACTTTGCTTGAAAACTCACCGGACTCTTGGAACTCCACACCGACAATCTGGCTGAAACCTGTTTCTTGGTCCTTTACTAAACAGAATATCCAATTGCCAACGATATTCGGGGAATGCACGTGACCGTCCAGAATTTTCTTATCTTCTTTCCTTGCTATATCATAGACATGCAGACTTTCTCCATCCGCATCGTCCTGGTAAATCACAAAGTTTCCGGCAACATATGGATAATAGACTGCCTTATCCAGAATTTTTTCTTCATTTTTTCCGTCTAAACCGGAGCAGAAAAATTTATCTTCGCCAGCCCTTGTATACCAGATTTTTTCGTTTTCAATCTGCAAAGTAATCGCTTTCGGATTAAATACAATATCGGCGCTTTCGCTTCCGGGTGTAGTTTTAACAATTTCTCCCTCCTTGCTCAGAAAATAGATTGTTCCGTCAGCCGATTGAGTAAAATAAGAAGCCTCGGGGAACTCCGTAATTTCAGCAGATTTGTATTCACTGTCTGATGATGTTTATTCTCTTCCAAATCTTCCCAAGGTTTCAGACCCATTTCCTCCCAGGTGACACCATACGGTGCACCTCCGGAGGTATAACCAGCAATAAAGAAAAATCTGTCATCTTGCAAGATTTCTTTTTTAGCCAGATTATCTCTTGTTTCTTTTTTCCGTCTTGCTCGCCTCTGCTGCTTCTTTTGTTTCGCAACAGCTGCTTTTTCTTCCGGCGTTTTCTTATGTTTTTTTGCCATAAGTGTTTCCAGTGTAATCCCACTCTGAATGTCTCTCAGGATACGTTCTTCATAACTCTTTTCACGCTTTTCCATAATTTTATAAAATTCTTCATATTCCGTTTTAGGAGCAAGCGATTGAACTGCTGTAAACAATCTTTTGCATATATCATTCACTTCAGCATCAACCGGCATTCGCTGATTCTCAAGATAAAACTTCAAGTACATTTTGTATGTTTTATCTGCTATTGCACTCTTCTGTTTTTGTTTTAAGTCTTTATAGCTTCTGTTGTTCCTCTGCATCTATAATTCCTCATCTGACATCTTTATCACGTGCCATCAAAAGCATTTTTTCAAAAGATTGAGCGAATCTTTCATCATCTTCCTCCGTCCGCTTCTTCGGTCCCTTGATATGACATTTACGGGAACTTCTTCTGGCTTTTTTATTCAGGTGACGTTCCATTAGCATCTGATCAATATTATCATTCGTGTACCATTTACCTGATTGATGAATAGCATAAGCACCTTTTCCCAATGCCATTGCAGCTACACCGTAGTCCTGTGATACGACAATATCTCCTTTATGGCAGATACTGATCAGTTTATAATCTACTGCATCTGCTCCTGCACCGACAACAACAACTTCTCTATAAGCTGATGACAGAACATGATTCGTATCACACAACAACGTTACCGGAACACTATTTTCTTTTGCGATTTTTTCAATGATTGCAACTACAGGGCAGGCATCTGCATCAACAAATATTTGCATCTTTGCCGGACGAAAAACACAAAACGAAAAAACGCTCCATGCAGATTTGATCCTTGCAGGTATCACACAACTTATTACCGTTGTTCTTGCAGACAAAATTCATCATCATGAATATATTCGCAGTTTGAAACCACTCATTGCTTAGGCTTACCAGCTTAATTAAATCAGAGGTTTATTTAAGTGCGCCCCAAAGTATAAATTAGTCACTCCCCATGTTTAAGTTATATCCCAAATGTAAAGCTCTTTCTTTTTGTGTTCTAAACACAAATAAATCTAACGAGTTTCGCAATTACCTAAATAATACTGCATCCTGCCCGAAGATTTCCCTGTTCATCTAAAATCTCTTTCTTCGTGCGTCTGTGCTTGCCCTGCTCATCATAAAACATATTTCTGGTAGCAATTTTCACTTCTGGATGTTCCAGCATTTTCCGTTCGCTGAATACGAGATGAATATGGTAATTGGTCATTTTCTTGTTATGGTGAAGTGCCGCACTGCATTCCACATCGTACCTTTTATGAAAGCTGTCCGTGAAAAGCCTTACCACATCATCTGCCTTGTACTCAACAAAACTTTCCGGAAGTGCAATGATAAACTCCCGTCCTTCAATACACTTCCCAGCTGTTCCGCTTGTATTCAGTGTTATCGTATGGATTATGGCATGGACCAAAAAAGCACTCGATAAAAAGGAGGGGATCCTGATGTTGATCCTCTATGCCATTTATGTTGTATATATCTGTATACGATAAATATGAAAATTGATTCACTGATGTGATAAAATTCTACCTTTATATTGGAAACAGGAAACAGAAAAATCACTTGCCGGCAGATAAATTTCTGCCGGCAAGCGATTTTTATTTTTTCAATTAAAATCCTGTCAATCTGAAAAACATCAATTCATTTGCTGATCCATCGTCTCGTTCCTGTGTCAGCATAATTAACAGAGAGCCGTCATCTAAAAGCTGCATATCTTCCAGCCATGGATAACTGACACCAAATATGTCCTCTGTAGAAATTGCACCTACGTGCGTTCCATCTTTTGCCCAAAATTGTATTTCGCGCATATTTCCATCTGCAGCCACAAAACCATTTTCTGTTTCCGCCATGCCTGTAATGGAACCGAGCTTGTCCGGAGAACTGATATCTTCTCCACCTAATTTCAAAAGCTGATTGCCATCATAATCATAGACAACAATTTTTGTGCCTTCATCTTCCACAGCCATGGAGCCGGCAACCATAATATGACTATTCGTGATCTGTACGTCATCTATCATAGAAAACAGTCCCTTGCGTTCTTCATCGTCATTTAATCCGGTCAGTATCCACGG
>DNJW01000299.1:0-4262 GCA_003488965.1 Lachnospiraceae bacterium
CTACCCAATATTTATACGCTTACAGAACATCTGCCGGATTGGGTAACGGAAGGGAAAGAAACGAGAAAATTGTTCGACTGGCTGGAATACGGAAAGGACAGCATAAGCTTATTTTCCAACCGTCTCTTTATGAAAGTAACGGTTGGCAACTGTGTTTTGATTTATACGGAGGACGCCGGCCAGACAGAAAGAACAGAGCGTTTTCATTCCAGCAGGCTTTGCGGTATTTACCGGAAAACAGACCATACGCTTTATGAAGCCGGCCCTGCTCTTTATCAGGCTATTGGGATTCCGATGGAATTCTGTTTTCCGGATAAAGACATGATACAAAAAGAGCTGGAGGAAAAGGTGACGGTAAGCGGAAGGGAACAAATGCAGCAGGAATGGGACCAGCTTGTGCAAAATGCAGGATTTACCAGAGAGGAGCTGATACCGGCTATAGACAGGGCACAGATCCGCATGACGGCGAGACAGTATTTCCAAATGGGAAAGCGTGCAAAGCATATCGTATATCTGCCAAGATTTTCATTTGCGGCATTACAGTGGGAACTGCCGGATGAAGTTTTTTTGCAGTATCTGGACGATGAGGCTGCTGTTGTGGGAACTGTGACGGCTAACTGGCTGATGAAGTCACTTGCGGAAATATCAAAGAAACGGATTTTTTACGGATGTGTGCGGGAAGAGATGGTGGAGATGGAAAAAACCGGATATGCCAGGGGAAACGGACCTTTTTACACACAGGACGCAGAACAGAAATCCGTATGAATTTTATGAAATGGAGGAAATGAATAGATGGGCAAATACAGTTATCTGAACTTAAACCAGAAAATGATAAAGATAAGGAAAAAAATCCCTGCGCTGATCCGGAAGAGATACAGCGAAGACGTGGATTACGATTTTGTAAAGCTGGACGACATTAACCAGTTTCTGACTCCGGCACTGAACCGGTATGGCGTGGATTTTGATATCCTGCGTGAGATACCAACCCAGAAGGACGCATCCGGTAATACCGTTTTTCTGATCCAGGATGGAAACCTCTGGAGATATGAGGCGGATTTGGAGATCTGCTGGACAAACGCAGACCATCCGGATGAGAGGAGCCTCTCCGTGGTACATCTGGTGGGGACAAACGATGTGGCAGATAAGGCAAAAGGGACGGCAATGACGTATGGCTTAAAGTATTATCTGCTTAACAAGTTTAATATTCCGCAGAACGGTGATGAGGATCCGGACATGAAGGGTATGAAACCGGAAAAAGAGCCGCAGAAAGAGAGAGCAGCAGCCGAAAAAAAGGTTGCGAATAAAAAGCAGGATACGACCGGCGTGAGAGAGATAGCCATCGCCGGTTATATGCCTCAGGGCAGTCTGGATGAAGGGCTTGGGGATATACCGGCACATGCAGGCAGCGGCAATGCCGGAGACAGGGCAATCCGCAGCGGCAATGCCATTTCCACTGCAAAAACAGGGGAGACGCCTAACAAAGATAAGGGGAATCCCCAAATTCAGCAGATGAAGGATTATAAAGAAGCAGCGGCGGCTCTGAAAGAGAAATCGGATGAAGAAAAAGCCGGTAGAGAAAACAAACATCCAAAGGAAACAGAAAGCGGAAAGCAGCCTGTTCATTCTGCTTCAGACGGGCAAAGGGATGAGTCGGTTTCGCCAGAAAAGCAGATGGGGAAGGAGCTTAAGAGAGCAGAAAGGGAAGTATCCCAGAGTATGGATGAGCCGGAGGAAGATGATTTTGATTTCTCAGATGAGGACGTGTCCGAAGAGGAAAGCAGGGCAGAGGAGAAAGCCGCCGGAGATGGTTTCCGCGGTGTAACGGAAGAGGATGAAATTCCGTTTTCCGGCGATGAAGAAGAAACACAGGAGGACGAGGCGGAATCGGAGGATGATAAGGTAGAAAAGGCCAAAGCAGTTGTCTGCAATTTTGGTTATTTCCAGGGGCGCACGTTAGGAGAGATGCTGGAGACACCGAAAGGCTGGGAAAGCCTGAAATGGATCGTGACAAGGTATAAGGGTGCCAATACACAGATGAAGGAAGCAGCCACGATTCTGGTAGAAGCAGATGCCTATATGCCAAAAGCAGCGTAGGAGGATATGGCATGGTCCCACATGGGGCTGTGCCATAAATATGATAGAGAGGAAGGTTCAGGCATGGGATATGAAGTACCTTTTACGATTGCGGATGTGGCAGACCTTCTTTCCATACAAAGGCTGGAAGGCGGCACAGGGGATGAGTTTGGAGTGGTGTGCCCGTTTTGCAGGGATACAAGAGGAAAGTGCAATTTCTGTATTATGAAAGACGGTGAAGTAAAAAATGTATACCATTGCTATGCGTGCGGCGCTGCAGGAAATATGCTTACGTTATATGTGGAACTTACCGGACTTTATGGGGCGAACCGGTATAAAGATGCTTACTGGCAAATAAAGGAAAAGCTTGACACAGGCGACCGGAGAATAAGGCTCTGCCGGCAGAGGCGCGCAGAGCGGGTAAAGAAGAAAGAAACGGCAAGAGAGGATCTGAAAGCAGATACTGCCCATATGGATGCTGTTTACCGTGAGATGCTTTCCATGCTGAAATTAAAAGAACGCCATAGGTCGGATTTAAGGAGATGGGGACTCTCCGAGGAAGAAATCGCCAGTATGGTAAAATTTGGATACCGCAGTACAGACCATACGGATTCGCTGCGGATCGCTAGAAAGCTGCTGGCCCAGGGATTTTGCCTGAAAGGTATCCCCGGTTTTTTTATAAACCGGCAGGGTGACTGGGAAGCCGCGTTTTATCCGTCAAATGAAGGATATCTCTGCCCGGTGCGGACGGTGGATGGCAAAATTACCGGCTTTCAGATCCGGCTGGACAGACCATATAAAAAACGCAAATATGCCTGGTTTACCAGCAGCGGCCTAGAGGGCGGAACGTCCAGTAAAAGCCCTGCCAGCCTTTCTGGGATTATGACAGGAGGCGTGGTCCGTGTGACAGAAGGCGTCTTAAAAGCAGAGATCGCCTGCCAGTGCAGCGGCCAGGCGTATATTGGAAATCCTGGGGTTTCCAATTACAAGGGCGTGCGCCAGATACTGTGTGAACTGAAAGCACAGGGGCTTCAGACGGTCTGGGAATGTTACGATATGGATAAAATGCTGCGTCTGGACTGCGAAAAGGATTATGATGACTTCTGCAGGGAATGTGAGTGGAGGAAAAAGGCATTCTCCGGTTTTCTCTGTCCGAGAAAGCGGCAGAAACGAGATTCCATACGCCAGGGATGCCTAAAACTTTATGAAATTTGCCGGGAGCTGGAGCTTCGATGCTGCCGTATGACATGGGATGCGGGAGATGATGGACTGTGGAATGGAACATATAAAGGGATTGACGACTGGCTAACAGCAGACCCGATGAATAAAAGGAATCTGGCGGCGTAAAATCCTGGCATGTTCCCATTGTCTTTAAGACATAATTACGCTATAATTGTATTGAGAGAAGGATAGATGTGTCTATTGCAAAATATGAAAGCCGGTGTCAATGAAATACAGAAAGGATCTTAAATTATGCCAAATGAAGCAATATTAAGCAGCGATCGTGATTATACAATCTTTCAATTTGGAAAACATATTATCCGGTTTCGTGCACCGTATTCATTAGAAAAATATACGGAAGTGAAGGAATGGGATAATGGGTATCTGGTAGTCATGGCAAAGTATACGCACAATAAGGAGGCAGAAGAAGAGTATATTGATCTGGTGCCAATATTACAGGCACTTTATTTTGATTCGGATGATTTTTTCAGGCCAATCGAGAAAGTGAGGATTTCCTATGACTGAGGTTGTTAAAGTGGCAGAGCAGGCGGATATGATTATTAATGGTTATGCTTTTACAAAAGAGGGTAATGATATCAGAGTTTTGAATTTAAACAATCCGGAAAAAGCTGTGGTTCTGGACAGTGCTGGAAATGTAATGGAAACCAGTATGGATGATATAGAAATTCATATTGTGAAAAGATATCTGGAGAACAATAGGGAGTTTATGGAGGAATAATATGCCAAAGTACTATGAATTTAAGGTGGCGGGATATTATCTCTATTTTACATCGTTTTGTATAATTGAATGCATGCATGTCCATGCCAGCGACAGAAAACTAACAGAAACAGGCTCCGCCAAATTTTTTGTGAAAGAAAATGGGGATACAGTGCTTCAGAACAAAGGACTCTTGAATGAGAGAGAAATTAAAAAAATTCAAAGTTTTATAAAAAAGAATTATCAGGAA
>DNJW01000299.1:4521-7653 GCA_003488965.1 Lachnospiraceae bacterium
TAAAAAAGAATTATCAGGAAATGTACTTAAAATGGGCGGCTTATAGCCAGGAAGGATTTTACGGAAAATAAGAAGAGAAACTGGAGTCAGGCCACTTATTTATAGAAGTCTGAGGTATCCCCTCTGGAAGCTGATTTGCTGACAGAGGGGGACTTTTTTTAAATCCGTATCCAAAACTATGGTCTACATTATGGCCGTGACCGGACAAAAAGGAATCTGCACTGAGCAGGTTCCTTTTTGTCTGCCCATGACCGTCAGCAGAAAGAAAAGATGCGGTGCGGACTCTGGACAGACCGTTTTTAGCGGAAACCAGAACATGTATCAATTCATGAAAGGGGGATGGGAAGTTGGGAAAAAAATCATAGAAAAGGGCGGATTGCGGGTACGCTGGCTTTTGCTTTGTGCAGCACTGCGCTCATTCTGGCAGGAACTTCTGCAGCAGCCGAAACAGACGGAGTATATCCGGAGCAGACACAGGCGGAGGGCAAGAGTGAGAAAAGCGAAAAGGGGCTTATTCAGAAGATAGAAGCAGATTGAAAACAGATTCCTGCCGTTAAGACAGGAAAGTCTGGTATCTGAAAAATGAGATAGTGTTAAGAAATTACGGGTGCTGTGATGGCATCCGTTTTTTTCGCGGGGTGGTGTAAAAGAACATATCTGGATGCTTTACCAGAAGACTGCAGGGCGGTACTGCACCCCGCAATGAAGGGAGGATTGCACAAGCGAATTTAAAAGCTTTTATAAACAGGTTGGTGGAAATGAAGGGGAAAAATGCAGGTACAATATCCGCCTTGATACCTATGGATGCGGATGTGCGCATAACTGCGATTACTGCTATGCGCGTTCTCTGTTATCCTTCCGCGGCCTTTGGAACCCAGTCTCCCCACGGGTGGCAGATCTGAAAAAAATCCGGCGCAGGCTGAATAATATCCCGGCCGGTACCATTGTACGTCTGGGCGGCATGACAGACTGTTTCCAGCTCTGCGAAAAGACGTACAAAGTAACGTATGAGACGATACGCGAGATGAACAGCAGAGGGATCGGATATCTGATCGTCACAAAATCAGATCTTGTGGCTGATTCAAAGTATCTGGAGATTCTGGATAAAGAACTGGCACATATACAGGTTACGGTAACCTCTCTGGATGATGCACATGCAGGGATATATGAAAAAGCGTGCCCACCGTCAAAAAGAATCCGGACAATTTTAACCCTGCAGGAAGCAGGGTATGACGTGGCAATCCGTTTAAGCCCGCTGATACCGGAATTTATGGATTTTGAAGCGCTGGCACAGCTTCCGGTCAAGCGGGGAATCGTGGAATTTCTGCGGGTGAATGCGTGGATACGCAGATGGCTTTCAGGTGTGGATTTTGAAAGGTACACCTGCCGGCAGGGAGGGTATTGCCATCTGCCGCTGGAAGATAAGCAGGAGGTGTTTAAGAAAATACGAATACCGGAGTTGACCATATGCGAGGATGTAACGGAGCATTATCAATACTGGATGGAACATGTGAATCCGAACCGGGAGGATTGCTGTAACTTAAGAAAAAACCTGCCGGAGCTGCAGATACGGGAGTGATGTAAACAGAATTCCGGAGGGGAGCATAAGGAGCAGAACACAGACCGCAAAAGAGCGGCAGATTTAAAAGAAAAGGAGATTGTGATGTTTCAAATAAGAGAAAAGAGCCGTGCAGTAACAAAAATGAGTGAAATAAAGGAGCAGCCTGTAAAATGGCTCTGGTATCCATATATACCATTTGGAAAACTTACGGTTATTCACGGTGCTCCGGATTCCGGAAAAACAATGTTTGCCTGCCGGCTCATGGCAGCATGCACAAACCAGATAAATTTAGAGGAGATGGAAAAACGTTCACCAGGCAATGTACTTTATTTCACTGCGGATGATGATCTTTCCGATATGGTAAGACCCAGGCTTATCGAAGCAGGCGCGGATCTGTCCAGGGTATTTGTTGTCAATGATATGCTTCCATTTACTTTAGCTGATGACAGTATAGAAAAGCTGATAGAAGACTTTGACATACAGGTGATGATTGTCGATCCTATCCAGGAATATCTGGAGTATGAAGTTTATGGAGACGAGCCGGAATTGATCTATCCGATCATACTTAAGCTGGAAAGAATCGCAAAGCATACCGGATGTGCAATCTTAGTGACTGCCTATTCAGATGGGCGAGGCGGTAAAAACGGGGACAGATGGAAATTTGATTTTGCAGAAAAAATCAGCAGTGTGCTTTGCCTGGAAAGAGCAGGAACGGAGGCAAAAGAAAGCAGTCTGATTCATGAGAAATGTCTTCTTGCACCGGAAGGAAAACGGAAAGTATTTATGCTGGAGGATGGGGCGGAGAACGGAAACTGTCCTTGATTATGAATAAAGGGGGAAAAGCACTTGTTGTTTGGATAAAAAAGCCAATACAACAAGTGCTTTTTTCGTTTCGCAGGGGAAGTGTTTTTTAGATGAAAACAGTAATAGTTGTTTTGATGTGCTACCAAAATCCTTTTGGAAAACAGGAAGATAATAAATGTACTTTGCAATGTGCATATTTATGGTATATCTAGATTACTTTTTGATTGATTCTCTGAAAAGTATACCAGGTACCATGGATTCTTGTGGCTCTATCGAATATGATGGGATTGTAAATAAATGAGAATAGGAAGGAAGTCGTCAATATGGGGGATTTACCGGCATCGCTAGCGAGATTCCTATGGATGTGCAGATATCTATCCGCATCGTCTACATGGACGAAATGATGGCTGTCACTAGCGATAAGTGCAACAATATTCTCATAACATTAGTTTCCAAATTAAAAAGTACACTTGATTTAATAATAAAAGCAGCGAAAACAGGAGGTGGCAATACTACCTTCGTTTCACAAAATAGGAAAGTTTGTTCCTTCATTGCAAGAGGAAGAAGCGTATGATACAATCAAATTAATATCATCCTTGGAAGAATATTTCGATACACATTGAGGAGACGGTCTGAAAACGAAATACTTATTTGTATAACTATTTAACATGAAGGTGGAGGAGAACAGTGAAAAAGAAATTTACATTATGCACAGGAAGTGCAGTAATTTTATGTGTGATTACAGGGTAGTGTAAAATAGTTTGTGT
>DNJW01000277.1:0-1129 GCA_003488965.1 Lachnospiraceae bacterium
TATAATAAAAATTCGGCTGAATATATCTCATAATTTTATTGGAGGAACAGAACATGAGCAGTGAAATCAGGGACATTAATTTAGCCGAATCCGGCGAACGTAAAATCGAATGGGTAAAAAGGAATTGTGATTTACTCCGTACTTTGGAAAAAGAGTTTTCGGAGACAAAGCCTTTTGCGGGGAAAAAGATTGCCCTTTCCGTGCATCTGGAGGCAAAGACGGCTTATCTGTGCAAGGTATTAAAGGCAGGAGGGGCAGAAATGTATGTGACGGGTTCCAATCCTCTTTCTACCCAGGATGATGTGGCGGCAGCCCTAGTGAAGGACGGACTGGAAGTACATGCCTGGTATGACTGTACACCGGAGGAATATGAAACCCATATCCGCCATGTGCTTGAAGCAGGTCCTAATATTATCATTGATGACGGCGGAGACCTGGTAAATATGGTGCATACGCAGATGCCGGAGCTGATTCCTGCTATTATCGGCGGCTGTGAGGAGACTACCACAGGGATTATCCGTCTGGAGGCTATGAATAAGGCAGGGGAATTGAAGTTCCCGATGGTACGTGTCAACAATGCGGACTGTAAACATTTATTTGATAACAGATATGGTACAGGACAGTCTGTATGGGACGGAATCAACCGGACAACGAATCTGATTGTGGCAGGAAAAATTGTTGTTGTGGCCGGATATGGATGGTGCGGCAAAGGAACTGCCATGAGAGCCAAGGGGCTGGGCGCAAGGGTAATTGTAACGGAAATTGATCCGATTAAGGCTATTGAAGCGGTTATGGACGGGTTTGATGTAATGCCGATGAATGAGGCTGCCAAGCTGGGCGATTTCTTTGTAACGGTAACGGGCTGTGACAAAGTCATTGACGAAGAGGACTTCGCAGTGATGAAAGACGGTGCTATTCTCTGCAATGCGGGTCATTTTGACTGTGAAATCGACATGGCAAGGCTTCGTGAAATTGCTGTGGAAACAAGGGAACAGCGAAAGAATATTATGGGCTATAAGCTGCCGACGGGACAGTGGATTTTTGTTTTGGCAGAGGGCAGGCTGGTAAATCTGGCTGCAGGGGACGGACATCCGGCGGAGATTATGGATATGAGTTTTGCGATTCAGGC
>DNJW01000277.1:1405-3597 GCA_003488965.1 Lachnospiraceae bacterium
GAGATTATGGATATGAGTTTTGCGATTCAGGCTCTTTCCGCAAAATATCTGGTAGAGCACGGCAAAGAGTTAAGCGAAAAACTGATTGATGTGCCTAGGGAAGTGGATATGGATGTGGCAAAACGTAAGCTGGCATTCCTTGGAAAGGAAATTGATGTGCTGACGGAAGAACAGGAGAAGTATTTGAATAGTTATACTTTGTAATATGTGATTGTGAGAGTTTAGGCTGTGAGAATATTCCGGCAATATCTTTTCTGAAAATCCCAATGTGCAGAACATTCCACCAAGCCCAGTAAAGCAGAAAATATTCGGACATAGGTTCTCTTATTTTCTATGGTCTTGGTTCCGTTGCACAAAAGGGATTTTCAGGAAAGATATTGCCGGAATATTTAGCAAATTTGTTGGTTTTTCAATTATTTATAAGGTATAGATTTAGAGGATGAGTCCCCGCTGCTTGCAGTATTTTGAGCAGCGGGGGCTTTATGCGTGTAGGGGTCAGGTTGGGATTTTTAGCTGTTGTCCGATATTTAGAATGTCGCTGGTTAGTCCGTTTAGTTTTTTAATGGCATCTACGGTTGTATTGTAGCGTCGGGAAAGAAGCCAGAGGGTGTCGCCGGAGCGGACGGTATAGACGATGTAGGGCAGTTCCTGAGAAGAAGGTATTTTTAGAATCTGTCCGATGTTTAGCAAATCGCTGGTTAACCCGTTTAACCGTTTGATGGCATCTACGGTTGTGTTGTATCTTTGTGCAATCAGCCAGAGGGAATCTCCTGCCTGCACTACGTAAGTGGCAGTTCCGGGATTAGGGGCGGGAGAAGGTGTATTCTGGCCGATTCCGTGATAGGCATTGTACAGACTTTGCCAGGTAAGAGGACCTACAATTCCATCTGCCTGCAGCCCCATGATTTGCTGAAATGCAATAACTGCCTGGCGGGTTCCGCTGCCGAAGATGCCGTCCTGAGCAGGATGGGGAATACCCGGATAATATTCGGAGATGATATTTAAGAGATATTGCAGGGTAATGACATCGGGACCGCTGGAACCTTGGCGAAGGACGGAGCTTGGCGGGACGGTTCCGATTCCCAGAGTATTTCCTTCGCTGTCTAAATCTGCCAGACGGGTAACGGCGGTATAGAGGCTGGAGATTTTGTACCAGGTAGATTTTCCTACAATACCGTCAGGGGTCAGATTAAAAATGCTCTGGAATTTAGTGACAGCGGCTTTGGTGCTGCTGCCGAAATTGCCTGCCGCATCGGTAATGGCAGGAATAGCAGGATAGTTGCGCCGGATTCTGTTCAAATAGGTCTGGATAGTCTGTACGTCAAGTCCGGTACTTCCTTGCTTTAGAGCTGTGCCGGGATAGGAGGAGAGGACATTGGTAATAATATCGGTCTGTGCGATTTCAATGTCGTTGGGATAATAAGAGCGCAATATCTGCAAAGGAGTGTACCCTCTGTCTGCCAGATTGACGGTTCCCCATTGGGACATGCCTTGACAGGATACGGAGGTGCCGTTGCAGAAAGACGTAAAATAAGGTGCAATTTGTCCCTGCCTGCGGACATATTCATTAAAAATACTGTCTACAATCCGGCTGATGGATTCATAAATATTCCGTCCGTAGACAAAATATTGGTCATAGGCAGTGCTGTTGGTAATGTCATAATTATAACCCCGGTTCCGGTACGGCGGAATCACCACTGATTCGTGGTAAAAAATGAGGCTGTTCTATATGCCCTTCAGGATTATTTATCCCTCATACATACGCCCATCATTATAAATCCGGTATGCGACAGTATCGCCACCAACACAGCCGACAATTTCCACAAAATCCGATGAGGAATAATGATCCAAAATATAATCCAGTCTCTCCAATGCTTTTTCCTCCGCTTTCTGTACCCTCACTTTCTCATCCATGTCTGCCTCTCCTTTCCAAGCTGAATATTCCCCTCTAAATCTCATATAAACAGGAAATTAATCAAAACTCTGTTTTCGCCTTCCGCTCACTTAAAAAGAAGGGCATCCCGTATCAACTGCAAGAATGCCCTTCTTTTATCATTTTTCTATAAATATCCCTTTATTTCTTCTAATGACAGTTGGAACTTCTCCTGCACTTTCTTCAATATCTCATCCTCCGGCAAGCCCAAATCCCGGCACATAGAAATAGCACCATAAATTTTACCCTTTTCAATCCC
>DNJW01000075.1:0-9647 GCA_003488965.1 Lachnospiraceae bacterium
AAATGAACACCTGCCTCCAGTAACTGCTTCATAGAAATTACACTCATGTTTTTACCTCCATTCGGTTCATTTGCTTCCGTATGCCTTATACTCCACTGCCTACCTTCCCTGCCGCCATCTTATCCGGCATCCGCTGCATTGCCAGAAAAAAATACGCCGGAAAAGCACCGACACTGAATAAACATACGTGTTTTTTTGTCACAGCAGCTTTATTGTAACACAATCCCCTCTTGTTGACAAGAGGGGATTTTTGTAGGGTTCGGGTGTCAAAAGACGCATGCATTCACAAGTTCGCATTGCGAACTTGCAAAGAGTGCGAAGCACTCTTTTTTACCCTATTTCTGCTTCGTAATAATCAGCGCAATCATCTCCATATCTGCACCTTCCGGAATCTCATACTCGGCAGCTACCACTTTTGTATCATATCCGTTATCTACCAAAAATCTATCAAAATTAGCATCCTCCGGCAGCAATCCTTCTTCTTCCAGTCTCTGGCCGATGCTATAAGGTGTCTCTCCTTTTTTCACAATAAAACTTACCGGTTCCGGAACTTCTTCCTCTTTTTCCGTTTCTTCTTCCCCGTCCCTGTTATCCGGCAGAGCATCCTGCTCTTTTGCGGCACTCTGGCGGCTCTCCATAATTCCCTCCTGGGTAGCTTCCTGCTCCTCTTCCCCCTCCGGCTTCGGCTGTGCCCCGGGTTCCGGCTCTTGTACCGCAGTTTCTCCGCCCTCGCCGGCATTTTCTTCCTTAGCCAGCCTTTCCATTTCCATAGCAGCATTTGCCGCCGCTATTTCGTTTCTGACCCGTTCTTCTGTCTCGGCCTTGGCCTCTTCCAAATACTCCGCAAGTTCCGAATCCTCTATCATACCAAGGTCTTTTGCCTTTTCAACAATCTCTTCGTCAGTAAGATTTCTTTCTTTATCAGGCGCCGTTATACCCATAATCACTGCGGTCATAACAATGCCCAGTCCCAGTCCTCTTAAATAATATTTCAGATTCATAACAGCTCCCGTCTGCCTATATCAATTCAATACTTATTTAGCCTGCTCAAACAGATCAATTACCAATTTTACTTCTCCCACACCCAAACCTAAATCCTTCGCTATTGCTGTCTGCGACTTTCCTAATTTATGCAGCCTTAATATCTTTTCATTATTATTATAACTCTGCCCTTCCACAGAGGTTCCTTTTCTTTGCTGTACTGCTTCCCCGGCACTCTCACCAGGCTTTACTTCCTGAAGTATCCGATTTAAATCTACTGCTTTTTTCGGTGCAATCGGCACGAATCCGTTTCCTTCCGCTGCCGCAGCCGCCTCTGTTTCCAGATTCCGTTCTTCTGCCCCTTGTATATTCTCAATCTGCTCCGGCATTTCCGCCTTAATGTCTATTGCGTCCTTTACCGTAATTTCCATATCCTGTATTTCCTGTCTGATATCCTGTATCCTCTTGGAAGCTTCGCTTACCGCACCTACAAAAGCTTCATGCTTGTCATTCAGCATATCATATAAAAATATAACTTCCTGATGATTTTTGTTTATGCTTTCCAGCACCTGTTCCGAATACTCATTGACTGCCATTATTTTTTCATTCGTCAGCCGTTCCATCGCCCTTTCGGTTTTTTCCATGGAATAAGTAAGGGTTTCATCAACCATATCATTGATATGCTCTTTTGCCTCCCTTACTTCTTTTTCCACTAATCCCCTGATTAGCCCCTCGTCAATTTTAACTCCGGCTTCCGCAGTGCTTTTCCCTGCCGGAAGCAGATAACTGAAAACCAGCACTATGGCCCCTAGTATAATCAGAACAATCTCTATCAAACTCATACCATATCGTCTCCTAGATTTAGATCTTCATATCAAATCTTTCCATACCTTTAAGCACTACTTTCCCGTCCAAATCCTTTTCCTGACTCCTTTTTCTCTGTCTTCCCCCGTCGCCGGAGTACTGTCCGTCCCCTTTTTCCTTCGCATCATATTTTTTATTGGCATTTTCTGTATCTTCCCTCTGATGCACCTGATTCACTTTATTTTCAACTACCCTTTGGAACTGATTCTGGAAATTCGACTGGTCGACCATGCCTTTGTTATCTTCATTGTGCTTTATCGTCGTATAATCCTGTGCTCTTGTTATTGTTCCCTGCAATTCAATACGGTTGATTGACATAGTTATGACCTCCTTGCTTCTAAATCGCCGTCATCTTTACATCTCCATCCAGTTTAATAAATTTACAGTATTTCATTTCATTGTGAACTACCATGGATACATCGCCAATACTGATTTTTGTACCTGGAAATACAATATCCGTAACTACAACCTTTGCATTCGTAAATATCCCGATTGACTCCTGCAGCTGTTCCATTTCATCCGCCTTGTCATTAATCTCTTTTTCTTTCACCTTGCTGAGGGTAACCAAAGATTTCACATACTGCAGCTGTTCCGGAGTTACCTTTATTCCTTTTGCACGCTTCTGCTTTGCCGCCTCAATCAACGGAGTAACCGACTTAACCACCCTGGTTGCATTGGCAATGTCCCACTGCAGATTCTGAATACGTACTTTAACTGTCGGATCCGCTCCCACTTCTACAATTGTATCAGCACCCATGGAAGAACCAAGAGTCTTAACAGTAACACAATTGGTTGCGCACACGCGTCCCCCGGTAATAAATCCCCGTTTTCCGCTTACCGTAATCTCATCTCCCGCATATACGGTACTGTGAAGAATTGATTCCGATGATACATATCCTAATGCAGTAACCGTTGAATTTTCCAAAAATTTCGCTACCACATTGCCCTTTGCATTCAGAACGCCTTTTCCCATCCCGTTCATACCTTTGGCTATAATAATATCCCCGCCGGCTTCTACCAAAGCGCCTTCCACTACTCCGGAAACTTCTACATTTCCTTTTGCTTTTACGGAAAAATTTGCACAGACGTTTCCGTTTACCTGCACATTTCCGTCGTATTCAATATTTCCTGTGGAACTGTCCACATTCTCTACTGTTAATATATCCGAAACAAATACTTTATCATCCACTAAGGTGACATGCCCGTTTACTTCTGATGTTATGGAAAGCTTATCTTCAGAAATCGCTATATTCCTTCCATATTTCAGCTTTCCCTTTTTTACATCACGGGGTTTTATTTTTTCTCCCTGAACATTATAACCCACATCCCCCGGATCTTCGGGAAAAAGCTTTGCAAGAACGTCTCCCTCG
The DNA here is from genome assembly GCA_003488965.1 of Lachnospiraceae bacterium. Classification (GTDB taxonomy): domain Bacteria; phylum Bacillota; class Clostridia; order Lachnospirales; family Lachnospiraceae; genus Kineothrix. The sequence continues at coordinate 3,216 of DNJW01000075.1, forward strand.
TGGCAGTGGCTTATGGTATTCAGATTAAAGAAATCCACGCTCCCATCTTCCTTTAATGTAGGACGCGCGCTTAAATCTGTATTAAAATAATATTCAATATGCGCATCGGATCCATGTCTCGGCGGTTTTCCCACTGCTACAATATAATCTTCGCAATAATTTTTCCTATTAAAAAAGCGGTCAATCTCTTCCTCCTGGACTCCATACTGAACCCCTTTAAAGCTGAGATCTGCTATAAACTCCTGTTTACTCAATTCATTCCCGTTTCTGGAAGGGGGATAAAAACGGGCAATCGCATTCATCTTATCTTTGCCTATGATCAGCTTATAAGATTCCTGTACATCCCTGCATGTCACATAATTAATCACTACTTCCTTATCCCCGCCTCCGGCAAGAGATGAAAGAGCAGAACTGTCATAAGGAATGTCTCTGCTGTTCAAATATTCCGCTATTTCGTTCATAGATACTGCCATGCCGCCATCAACGGGCGCATAAACACGTAAGAAGGTTTTGCTTGTATCGCAAATTAATTGAAAATATCCATTCATATAATTATTCTCCTGCTTGATTACACCAATATTCCTATATAATTTCCCATCCTTGATTTCATTTTCTGCAAGGCTCTTGTATGCAGCTGCGAAATCCGCGATTCGGATACCTCCAATATGCTGCTGATTTCTTTCAATGTCAATTCTTCATAATAGTATAATTCAATGACCCTTCGTTCTTTTTCCGTTAATAACTCCAAAGCCTCCGACAACATTTTTTTCAATTCCTCTTTTTCCACAACCTCTTCCGGACTGTCAAAATGGGCATTTCTGTTATTTTCGGCCGGTATTTCGCTCCCCTGTTCCATGAACTCATTCAACGATACCACATTTGTAATTTTCATCTGGGATTGCCAATCCCCAAATTCATCCTCAGAAATCCCCAGTGCTTCCGCAATTTCCGTATCGGTTGCGTTCCGTCCCCGGACCGCCTCAATTTCTTTGATGGCCGCTTCCATCTTTTTCTGCCTTTGTCTAATTGTCCTCGGAATCCAATCCATTTTACGTATCTGATCCAAAATTGCCCCTCTAATCCGCAGGCTTGCATACGTCTCAAATTTGACCGCTTTCATACTGTCAAATTTATCAATAGCATCAATCAGTCCAAAAATACCATAGCCTACCAAATCATCATACTCCACATTATAACCCAGATACATACTAAGCCTTCCGGCAACCAGTTTCACTAACGGGGCATACTCCAAAATAAGTTTTTCGCGTATTTCAGGTGATTTCGCCTTTGCATATTCCTCCCATAATTTCTTTTTGCCCGTCTCGTCCATATTTTTTCAGCCACCTTTACATAATTATCCTTCCGTTTCCACCTGTCTTTCCTGCATATCGGCCAATGTTTCATCTGTTACTACATTTTCTATTTCAGGCTCTGCCGGCTGATTCTGCTTATCAAAAATATTCAGCATCATCATAAACAAGCTTCCCGCAATATAAAAAGCAATCATTACCCCCAGCAATATAATCAGCATTTTATTCGTTTCATAATAATTAAAATGCATAACGATACTGCTCACTGCCCCTACGGACAGCATTAAAAAAGGTGGTATCAATTTCCTTTTTATAACCCTTCCCCCTCTTTTCTTACTGCTCATATGATTTTCTGCACCTTTCCGACGGCTTTAATAACAAAGTCCCCTGTTTCCGGATAAAAAATAACCGTTCTGCCGTAACTGTCTCCCGTATCCTGAGCTAAAATCGGAATTTTCAGCTGTGCAAGTTTCCGTTTTGTAGCCTCCACATTTCTTTCGCCTACACGGACCATCTCCGATTTATTCTGAAAAGCAAACATTTGGGCGCCGCCCGCAATTTTTGCCACCATACGGCTTTGCTTCGCCCCTTTTTTTATCATTTGTTTTACCAGTTCTTCAATACCTGTATCCGCAAACTTAGGAATATTGCTATTATTTCTTATTTGTGTGCTATCCGGCAGCATAATATGTGCCAAACCTCCGATTTTGGTTACCGGATCCCTAATCGCGATTCCCACACAAGATCCGAGCCCCAAAGTGGTAACAGCATCCGGACTGACACAAACCCTTAAATCCGCCATTCCGACCTTTATTATTTCGCTCATATCTTATCCCAGTCCCCCATTTTTCCTCTGAATTAGCCCTTATATAGCGTGTTACTTATTTTATATCGCAATACCTAAAGATGACAATATCCTTCCATATGATTCCAAATCAGGAATCAGGATAAAATAGCCATCCAATTGAACTTCATCAAAAAACTGTGTCTGTATCAAAAGAATCTGATCTCCTAATATTCCGAATTCAATGGCCGGAACACTCAATATTGCCCCCGCCATATCAATTGCCAATGACGGTATCGTCGGATATACCTTAAGATTCGTCATCATTGACAAAGAATTCAGGTAGGAACCGGTAATTATGTTTCCTACCTCCTGAAGGGCAGAAATTTCCATTTCGGAAAAATCATCTCCTTCCGTAGTCATTCCCATTAGCTTCCCAACTAAATGCCTGGCCGATTTCTTTTCCAAAAGAAACATGATGCTTCCGGTAATATCCCCTTCCACCCCAAGATAAATGCCTGCCATAATCTGCTCTTCCCCTCCCATCAGGGTCGCCACATCTTTAAACTCCAGCAGTCTTACTTGCGGTACAGACATGTCAACTTTGCACTGGAGCATCTGCGCCAATGCAGTAGTCGCATTACCCGCTCCTATGTTGCCTAATTCTTTCAGTATATCATAATATTCCTGAGACATCGTCTCCAAATTTAAATCAGCCACCGCCAACCTCCTATAGACTTTCTTTATCCAATACTACCGCATTCAAATCCAGCAGGGAAATCAGCCCTCCGTCTTCATATTTCCCTATGCCGAAAATGAAATAATCCTTTTCTTCCTTGCTGTCATATGCCACTTTATCAATCTGCTTGTTCTGTAAAGTCACAACTTCCTTCACCTCATCCACAACGATACCTATCGTTCCATGCTGTTCCAGCTTAAGAATGATAATCCTTGTGCTTTTTGTATATTCGTCTGCCGGAAGATCCATTTTGATGCGGGCGCTCATAACAGGTATAACCTCCCCGCGAAGATTAATTACTCCCTTCAAGTACTCCTGCACATTCGGCACTCTTGTGATATGCTGCATCCTTACAATATTATCCACATATTTGATATCAATTCCGTACTGCTCATCGCCCAATCTGACCACAATAAACTGAGTCGTTTCATTATCCATAGCTACCTTTAACTCTTCCATTCCGCTGTCCCTCCTACCATATGAACCTAAAACAATGCATTCGTATCCAGAATCAAAGCCACCTCGCCGTCGCCTAAAATCGTAGCGCCGCTGATTACTTTACATCTGGTAATATATTTGCCTAATGATTTGATAACAATTTCCTGCTGGCCCATAAGCTCGTCAACTACTAAACCGGACTGTCTGTCGCCTTTCTTCACAATGACAACCGTCATACTGTCCTCAGGGTTTTTCTTACTGGGAACATCAAGCACTTCACTCAGCCGGATAAGCGGAATTACAATTCCTCTCAAATGGATTACTTCTTTATTTTGTACGGTCTTCACATCTGCAGGGGTAATGTCTTCAATAGTCTGTATCGACCCCAGCGAAATAGCATACTTCTCTCCCCCTACGTCTACCATGAGCGCCTGAATAATGGCCAAGGTCAGCGGAAGACGGATCGTCCATGTACTTCCTATATCAATCTTGCTCTTTACCTCAACCTCACCGCTTAAGGATTCTATCTTTGACTTCACGACATCCAGCCCCACGCCTCTTCCCGAAACATCAGAAACCACTTCCGATGTAGAAAAACCGGCATGGAACAGCAGATTGATAATCTCCTGGTCAGACATATTTTCGCCTTGTTCCGGCGTAATAACACCTTTGGAAATCGCTTTTTCCTTTACGTTTTCCGTATTAATTCCGGCACCGTCATCCCTTACTTCTATGACTACATTATTGCCGTCCTGATAAGCATCCAAAAAGATGGAGCCTACCGAAGGCTTGCCTTTTGCCTTACGCACTTCTGCCGATTCCAGCCCGTGATCCGCTGCGTTTCTGAGAAGATGCATTAACGGATCCCCTATCTCATCCACCACAGTACGGTCCAGTTCCGTTTCCTCTCCGGACATATACAGTTCCATCTTCTTATCCAGTTTTTTGGACAAATCCCTAATCATACGCGGAAATTTGTTCACAACACTTTCTATCGGCACCATGCGGACTTTCATAACCGACTCATGAAGGTTTGTCGTAACACTTTCCAGATATTCGATATGCTCATTGATTCCTCCGTTTGCCCTGTCGCCGACGGAAGCGGATACCAAAGAATTTTTTGCGATAATAAGTTCGCTGACCAGATTCATAAGTACATCCAGTTTTTCGATATCCACACGGACCGTTCTATTGACTACCGGTTTGGAAATCTGAGACTTCTTCTCATTTGCCTTAGGCGCCGCTGCCGGCTGCTGTCCTGTTTTCTCTCCAGCAGACGTCTTTTCCCCTTCCGCAGGGACTTCCGTCTGAACCGCATTCTGGCTTTCCGCCACGGCAGTAATCTCCCCAATCTGATCATCTTCGATTACCGCGCCTTGTGCGTCCTCAATCTCCGAAACACTTCTTACCACTTTTAAGACATCTTCCAGCGTAGCGTCCGAAATATAGATAAGGCTGAAATCCAAATCAAACCTTTCGTCTTCTATATCCTGCACAGACGGTTTTGATATGATGACTTCCCCTTGCTCCTCCAACGCCTTAAAGACAAGGAACGCTCTTGCAGCCTTTAAAATACAAGACTCCTGTACCTTCACAGTCATGCCGTATGCTTTTTTGCCCTGGGCAAGCGCTTCTGTCATCACTCTTTTCTGAGTATCATCAAATTTAATGTCCAGCCATTTCTTTCCGCCGTCTTCTGAATCCTGACTTTTTTCCGGCTCTTTCTTTTCTTCCTGCGGCTCTTCTCCTTCCTTGGAGTCCAATACGCCATTCAACAGCTTAATCAAAGGTTCATTATCATTTGTCCCTTCATCTCCTGTCTCCTGAATATTATTCAGATATTCTTCCAATGCATCCAGACATTGAAACAGAATATCAATCATATTGCCCTTTACCTTTATTGCTCCGTTACGGACTTCCGAAAATACATTTTCCATATCATGGGTCAGATTCTGCATTCTCTTATATCCCATGGTTCCGGCCATCCCTTTTAAAGAATGGGCAGCCCTGAAAATCTCATTAATGGTATCCGGATTTTCCGGTTCCTGCTCAAGATTTAAAATCTCTGTATTCAAGTTCTGCAAATGCTCTTTCGTCTCATCAAGAAAAATCTCTAGATATTGGCTTACATCCATTTTACATTACCCCCACGTTCATTATAATCTCCTGTGCAATCTGCTCAAGAGGAACCACCTGATTTGCCAGCCCGGAAGTCACAATACTTTTTGGCATTCCATATACTGCACAGCTGTTTTCATCCTGAGCAATAACATGTACATTCCTCTTGTTTTTCAGATAAGAAATTCCTTTGGTTCCGTCTGCACCCATCCCTGTCAATACAGCACATACTATCTGGTCGTATTTACACTCTGCAAGAGCTTCATACATATAGTTGGCACATGGCTTCACGCCTTCTCTGGTCGGTTCATCCGAATAATAAATCACATGCCGGCCGCCGCTGCTGCGTATCTTAAGATGTTTTCCGCCTTTTGCTATATATACCTTTCCCGGAAGCAGGACGTCACCCTCCCCGGCCTCCTTTACTTCCGCCTCGCTTAAGGAATTTAACCGTTCCGCCAAAGATGCCGTAAATCCTGCCGGCATATGCTGGACAATAACCACCGGGGCATTCAGCTTTGCCGGAATCCTTGGAACCACTGACTGAAGCGCCTTAGGTCCCCCGGTAGAGCTGGCAATAGCAACTATCTTATTTCCCTTCACCTTTCCTGCATGACGGCTTACCAGTTCCACCATTTTTTTCGAAGTTCTTGCGTCTTCAATGGAAAATGCTCTGGAAAAGGAAGGCATTTTCGTTTCCGTCGCCACCTCCAGAATCTGTATCAGACGGTTTCTGAACAAATCCTTCCTGCAGTCAAATGCGCTGTCCGGCTTATGTACAAAATCAAGAGCTCCCAGTTCCAATGCATCCAGCGTTGTTTTTGCACCTTCCTTAGTATCGGTGCTTGCCATAACAACCCTGGCTGCAATCTTATTCCTCTGCAGCTCCTTCAACAGTTCCAAGCCGTTCATCTTAGGCATATTCACATCCAGAACAACTACATCATAGGTATTCTTTTTTAAAAGTTCCAGCGCTTCCAAACCATTGGTAGCTTTCTCGGCTACCTGAAATCTTTTATCCTGATTTATTATATCACACAGCG
>DNJW01000075.1:9926-14288 GCA_003488965.1 Lachnospiraceae bacterium
CCTTCTCATAAGTGCAGAGTCATCAACAACCAAAACTTTTTTCATATTAATCTCCTATTTGATTTTTTTCAGATTTTTCCGTTCCGTTTCGAAAATAAATTTGATAATTTCTTCCCTTGTTCCATTATCAATATCCACATATTGAACCCTGTGTTCAAATACGCCGGGGCGTTTCTCCGATTTTTCCACGCCGAGAACCTTCCCCAATATTTCGTATTCCCTCGCCCCACTGTCCGTTTCAAGCCGGTATTTGCATAAGATAATGCTTCCTTTATCATATGCATGATCCGCAATAAAGCGCAGTCCGCCGCCGCTGATATCAACAATAATGCTTTCTCTTAACGGTTCCCCTTCCGACAGCATTTCATCCATCATATCGTCTCTTTCCAGCATCATTATTTCCTCGCTGTCCAAGGCTCTAGACTCCATTTCCAATGCACAGCTGAAGCGGTAAAACTCTCTCCTCTGGTTTCTGCGCAGATTACTGGTAAACTCCATTATCAGCAGAAGCGCATTGTTCTTTTTACTCCTGCCGGCTACTTTCGCCTTGCATTGATAGATACCGTTGGGGGAATAAAAACGAAGATCATATTCAGCGCCAGTAGGAAGCAGAACGATTTTCGTTTTTTTCATAGGCATCGTTATCTCAATCCTGTCCTCCGGCAGAAAATCATATACCTGGCTTTCATATATCTCCATTTCCGCCCCTTCTGCCAGCTTTCCTTTTTTTCCTTTTCTCCATATCTCTACTTTGTTTCCCACTTCTATATATTTTGAAAATAATTGATCCGCCATATCCTGATTCTACCTTTTTCCGACAAAAATATGTGAAAAAAATGCCGCCATTCCTTTCCTTTTTACTGTTTCCGTTACTCCCTTATCCGACAGCTTCATAGCAATCTGTTTGTATGCCATAGCAGACTTGGCATAGGGATCCTCCATGGAAACCGGTCTCTGCTGCATAACCGCCTGCATCAGCTGGGTATCTTCCGGTATCTCCCCCAAGTATTCCAACGGTGTCTGCAAATACTTTTCCACTACCACATTTAATTTTCTATACAGTTCTGCCCCGTCTCCCTTTTTATGCACCTTGTTTGCTACCATTTTAATTTTTGTATCTTCCCTCATATATTTCGGATTGCGGCTCAGCGCTTTTAAAAGAGAATAGGAATCCGTAATGGAAGTAGGCTCAGGCGTAGTCACCAGAATAATCTCTCCGCTGGCTACCAGAAACTCCATCACCGCATCCGATATCCCTGCTCCGGTATCCACGATTACGATATCCGCAAGACTGTCCAATTCTGCCAGGCTCTGAATAATACACTGTATATTATCCTGCGTCAGATTGGACAAGCCGGCAACGCCAGAACCTCCCGAAATAAAACCGACTCCCATCGGTCCCTTCGTAATGATTTCCCTGATATTCTTCCCTTCATAAATCAAATCCGACAAATTATACTTTGGAACTGCCCCAAACATAATCTCTATATTGGCAAGCCCGAAATCCGCATCCAAAATAATGACTTTCTGCCCCATTTTACGGAATTGAATTGCCAAATTAATCGACGTATTTGATTTACCAACGCCTCCTTTACCGCTAGTCACTGTTAAAATGCGGGCTAAAGGTTTCTGTGTATGGGTATTGGCTTTAATGATATTTCTTAACTGTTCAGCCTGATCCATATCTTGTACTTTCCTCCTAATTTTTTCCTCCAAGTAACTGCTTTACCGCATCCTGAGGGCTGAATACCCTAAAATCATCCGGCACATTCTGTCCGCAAGTGATATAAGACAAGGATGTTCCTGTATAAAGTTTAAGATTCAGAAGGTTTCCTAACGAACTGGTTTCATCCAGTTTTGTAAAAATCAGTTTATACTCTATAATTTCCGAATAGGTATCCACAATCCTTAATAAATCCCGGTATTTTGTCGTGGCACTTAAAACAAGATATACCTCCTTCTCAGCCTTGCCGTCTACTGAATGGACAATTTGGCTCATATTCTGTTTCTGCTCTTCGTTTTGGTAGGAATGTCCGGAAGTATCTATAAAAATATAATCAAAACCGGCAAAAGCTCCCAGAGCCTGGCGGATTTCCTCCGGAGAATACACTACCCGGAAAGGGACTTCTAAAATTCCTGCATAAGTCCTAAGCTGTTCTGCCGCAGCAATCCGGTACGTATCTGCTGTAATCAGCGCCACCTTTTTCTTTTCGTCCACAATAAAGGAAGATGCCAGTTTAGCAATCGTCGTTGTCTTTCCAACCCCTGTAGGCCCGATGAAAAAAATCACTTTCGTGCCGTTATCCGCCGGAGAAATCTCCTCCGGCTTGCCGAATTTCAAAACCATTTTCTGGTACACATTGGTAAGGGCATAATCAAACGGCATATTGGGTTTTGCGCTTTTCTCCATCTCATCAATAATCTGATTGGCATATTTTTCGTCCACTTCATTATCCAGCATGGTATTGTATAAAAGCTTCATCAGCTTTTCAAATTCGCTGGGAGGTTCTTCTTCTTCCTCTTCTTTTTCTTCCTCCGGCTTCTGCAGCTGCTGTTCCAGCAGCGAATGCAGATTATCCAGTTTTTTCTCCAGCAGCGTACTGTCTCCCCGTCTTTCCTCTTCTTGTATTCTTGGCAGAGGCATCCTGACAGGTGCTGCCGGAACCGGCTCCCTCTTTTCCTCTTTTCTTATCGGCGTATACTTTTCCCTCTCCTCTTCCAGGGCAACTGTCACTTCAATCAGGTCGGAAAGAAAAAAACGAAGGATACCTTTCCGCTTCACACTTCTTACATTCATGGTAACAATATTGTTTCCCATTTCTTTCTTCGCCGCTTCTATTGCTTCTAATTCATTCTTTCCTTGGAATTTCTTAATTATCATGCTATTGTCACCATCCCAACAGATTGTAATTCAACATTTGAATCTATTTCGTTATACGAAACGACAATCAGATCTTTATAATAATCCTCCGTCAGCCGTTTAAAATACATGCGCACAATAGGCGATGTAATTACAATCGGGTTTTTTCCCAGATTTTCCAGCTTCTGGACTTCCTCGCCTACAGAAGCAATGATTGCTTTTGTTTTTTCTGGGTCCAGAGTCAGATATGCCCCTTGTTCCGTCTGCTTAACACTGTTCATGATCTCCTGTTCCATCTTCGGGTCTAATGTTACCACGCTTGTTGTTTCGTTTGCAGGGAAATATTTCCCTGATATCGCCCTCTTTAAGCTCTGCCTTACATATTCCGTCAAAATATCAATATCCCTGGTAGTCGGCGCATAGTCTGCCAGCGTTTCAAAAATGGTAAGCAAATCTCTGATAGAGATACCTTCCTTCAGCAGATTCTGCAGCACCTTCTGTATCTCCCCGATGCCGAGCAGCTTCGGAACCAGTTCTTCCACCAGCGTAGGATTGGTCTCTTTTATATTATCGATAAGACTCTGTACATCCTGTCTGGTAAGCAGTTCTGCAATATACTGCCTGATAATTTCCGTCAGATGGGTTGCTATAATGGAAGGCGGGTCAACTACCGTATACCCCAGACTTTCCGCACGCTCCCTCTGCCCTTCTGTAATCCAGATAGCAGGCAGATGGAAAGAAGGTTCAAATGTCGGAATACCCGTAATTTCCTCTTCCACATATCCGGGATTCATGGCCATATAGTGGTCAAACAGAATTTCCCCTTCACTGACTTGTACGCCTTTTATCTTAATAATATATTGGTTCGGGTTTAGCTGTATATTATCCCTTAAACGGATAATCGGTACTACGGTACCAAGTTCCAGCGCAATCTGCCTACGTATCATAACCACACGGTCCAAGAGGTCGCCGCCCTGATTTACATCAGCCAGCGGAATAATTCCATAACCGAATTCCAGCTCAATAGGGTCCACCTGCAAAAGGCTGGTAACATTCTCCGGCTGCCGTATCTCTTCCGCCGCCACCTCATCGGTATCAATTTCTGTCTCAATAGCCGAAGTCTCTATAGTACCTGCTATTACTCTTCCGCATATAATAAATATTATGCCAAGCGTTAAAAAAATCAGGTCATTCAAAGGTGTCAATAAACCCATAGCAATGACAACAGCGCCTACAAAATACATAACCTTAGGCACCCCGAACATCTGCCGTATCAGCACCGTCCCGAAATCGGCATCCTTTGAGCCCTTTGTAACCAAAATACCGGTGGACAGCGAAATCAGCAATGACGGCACCTGGCTCACAAGCCCGTCGCCGATTGTCAGGACGGCATATTTATCCAGCGCTGCCCCTGCATCCATTCCCTGGCGGAACATCCCCATGGCTATACCGCCTATAATGTTTACTGCCGTAATAATAAGGCCTGCTGTGGCATCTCCCTT
>DNJW01000075.1:14647-14767 GCA_003488965.1 Lachnospiraceae bacterium
GCACCGTCCATGGAGCCGAAAAAGTTCGATTCTTCCTGAATTTTCTCCCTTCTTCTTTTTGCCTCTTCATCCGTAATGGCGCCTGTATTCAAATCGGCATCAATTGCCATCTGCTTACCG
>DNJW01000075.1:15132-15614 GCA_003488965.1 Lachnospiraceae bacterium
GGGCATAGCATCCAGGGTAAACCTGGCCGTAACTTCCGCCACACGCTCCGAACCTTTATTGATAACAAGAAACTGGATAAGAATAAGGATAATAAAAACAATTCCGCCGACAATCAAATCATTGCCGCCTACGTAACTGCCGAAAGTGGCAACTACGTTTCCCGGATCTCCGGTAGTAAGTATCAGCTTTGTGGATGAAACGTTCAGGGCTATTCTGAAAATAGTCGTAAACAGCAAAACAGTGGGGAAAAAGGACATATCCAATACTTCCTTTGCGAACATACACCCAAATAAAACTGTAAAAGCCACGGAAATATTAAAAGCCAGTAAAATATCCAACAGCCAGTTCGGGACATTAATAATCAGCATCATAAATGCCGCCAGTATATATAAAGCAACCCCTATATCTGCTTTTTTCACGCTTTATTTCTCCTCTCTTCTTATACCTTTCCCTGCAAATGATATACAAATGCAAGTACTTC
>DNJW01000075.1:15905-16071 GCA_003488965.1 Lachnospiraceae bacterium
ATGATATACAAATGCAAGTACTTCCGCTACCGCCTGATACAATTCAGGCGGTACCAGCTCCCCTACCTCTACATTGGCATAAAGCATCCTTGCCAGAGGTTTATTCTCCACGATTTCAATATGGTTTTCTTTTGCCACATCCTTAATCTTCTGTGCCAGATAATCC
>DNJW01000061.1 GCA_003488965.1 Lachnospiraceae bacterium
TGAGATTCATTCCTCACCGCTGTAAAAGAATAATGTTTGTTGAAATGGCAGGCGCATTTTGTTATAATCAATGAATATATAAAAAGAAGGCAGTGAAGAACTGGCAGAGCATATCTGCAGAAGTATAAAGGCGGACTGGGAAAGGAGCTAGATTATAAGGTGGAGAAAATAAATCAGAAGGACAAGGGAAGGAAAATATTTTTTTTTATTCTCTTGGGAATCAGTTTTGCGGCAATATGGATATATAATTTTATGACGCCGCTGATGTCGGATGACCTGCTGTTTAAGGCATCGGATTACCATTCGCCGTTGGATATATTCCGGCTGGAGTATCAGCAGTATATGACATGGACGGGGAGGTCGGTGCTGCAGATTGTTTTGAAAATTTTCAGCCTGATGCCTAAATGGGTGTTTAATCTGTGCAACAGTCTGTGCTTTGTTCTTCTTACGCTGCTGATTTACTGCAATGTAAAGGATAAAAAGAAATATGATGTGTTTTTGCTGGCTCTGATTAATTTGGCGCTGTGGAATTTCAGTGTGGAATTTGACCAGACTGTTTTATGGCTGGGAGGGGCATGCAATTATTTATGGGGAATTGTAATTTTGTTAGGCTTCCTTACTTGTTTCCGTTATTTTATGGAGAACGGCCATTCGCAGAAACGGGCGGTACCAGTCAGCATTTTTATGTTCTTTTTTGGAATATTGGCAGGATGGGGGAATGAGAATACCTCAGGGGGAGGCATATTAATTGCACTGCTGTTTTTGCTCTTGAATTACAGGAAGGAGAAAAAGGTATATCCTTGGACAATATCGGGGATTGCGGGTATGGCTGTGGGTTTTCTGTTTATGGTGCTGGCTCCGGGCAATAGGGCAAGAGGTTCCTTGATGAAGGCGGATGAAACATACAGCGGCATTATGGCGTATGTGAGCAGAGGACTGAAAATCAATAAGGCAATGAATGAATATATGATGATTTATATTGCCGTTATCTGCCTGCTGGCCGCCTATTATATTTATAAGAGGAAGAAAATAGAAGAACTGGCAGATACCTTTGTTTTCTGTCTGGCGGGCCTGGCAACCAGTTACGTGCTGATTTTGACGCCGGAGCCTATGCCCCGCGCATATTTTGGTGCAAATATTTTCTTTGCAATAGCATGTGTGCAGATGATTCAAAGAATTTCCGGAGAGGATACTTTGCTGGTTTCTTTGAAAACAGGAGGAATCGTGGCGGCAGCAGTCTGGATGTTTTTTTCCTATACGGAAAACGGGGCGAACCTTGCCCGGATATTGCGGGAGGTAAATGAAAGGGAAGAATATATTCTGGAACAGACAAGCCGGGGAAATTATGATTTGACACTTCCCATGCTCCGGCCGGAATTTCAGACGGAATACAGCTTTATGTATGAAAATGATATTTCCATGGAGAAGGATTTCTGGATTAATGAGGTTTTCCGTATAAAATACGGGCTGGAAGGCATAAAGGCTGTGCCCAGGGAAGAATGGGAGGACAATGCGGAATGAGAGGGCAAATGAAGAAGACAGATACTTTTTTTGTAATTCACAATTTTAATACCGTGCCGGAGGAACTGCTTGGGTTTTGTGAGAATTATGTGATTTATGATGCTTCTACGGAAAAGAAGACAAGGGATGAACTGGAAAGAAAAGGGTATCCTTATATTCCCATAGAGAATACAGGGCATAATATCACCACCTATTTCCGGTATTTTGCGGATAATTATGATAAACTGCCGGAATATATGTGTTTGTGCAAAGGAAATATGCTGGGACGGCATTGTTCAAAGGAATATTTCGGACGCGTTTATGATAACAAGTATTTTACTTTTTTGTATGAAGATAAGGATATTTTTGCCAAACTGAAACAGCAGGGAATTATGTCCGGGGAAGGGGAACCGGTGGAATGTCTGGTAAGCGAGTCACATTATCTGGAGGAAAATACATCCTGGTATGTGGAATCGCCGAATCATCCTCACCGATATTTTGATGAATATAACAGCATGCTTACTTTTATTTATAAAAAACCGGTCATACCTAAATATAACGTATTTTCTCCCGGAGCCTGCTATATTGTAAGCCGCGGCCAGGTGAAAAAACATACGCCGGAATTTTACCGGAATATGAATAAAATTATGAATTATGGTCTGGATCCCAGTTTTCCTTCGGAGGCACATCATGTAGAAAGGATGCTGCCGGTCATTTTCGGGGAGTCCTATGAAGAAAACGAATGGATGAATGACGAGGCGCTTTTCGACAGAAAAATAGAAGAGAGAATTCCTCTCATCCAATTTCAGGATTCGATACGGGGAAAGAGGATGAAGAAGCTGAGAAAGCTGGAATATAAGTTGAAAAAGGGAATCGGTTTATAAAAAGCAGAGGACAAATACTATGTTAAGAAAATTAATGGCAATTTTCAACCGGAGGCAAAAGGTACACTTGGTTTTGCTGGGAATTATGATTTTTGTGGGCGGTATTGTGGAGACCTTGGGAGTTTCGGCGATGCTGCCGGTTATTTCGGCAATTCTGGATCAGGATGCTCTGCAAAGTTATGAATTCAGAGGCGTGAAGGTTGTAGAAGTAATAATGGACTGGCTCCGCATAGAAACGATACAGAACTTTACCATGGTTTTGCTTGGGATGCTGATTGCGGTTTATGTGCTGAAAAATGTATACACAATATGGCTGACTTATGAGCAGAACCGTTTTATTACGGTAAATAAAAATAAAATGATTAGCCAGGTGCTGCGGGAGTTTTTGAACCGGCCTTATGAATTTTATTTGGATGCGGATATTCCCACCGTATTCCGTATGACGGATTCGGATATTCCAAATCTTTTTCAGCTGATGATGGTGCTTTTACAGTTTGCCTCAGAGGCGATTGTGTTTGTGTTTCTGGCGGGCGTTCTGGTGGTAACCGACTGGAAGATGGCGGTAATGATGGTGAGCGTGTTCGGAATTGTCACCCTGCTGATGAGCAAGGGGATGAAGCCCAGACTGAATGCTCTGGGAAAGAAAAATCAGGAAATACAGTCCAGGATTGCCAAGTGGAGGATTCAGGCGATTTATGGGATAAAGGATGTAAAGGTGCTTCATAGGGAAGAGTTTTTTGCGTATAATTATGAAAATTCGGGAAAATATGGGGCAACACTTTCTCAAAGGTATGCGGTGCTGAACAGTATTCCGAGAAATCTGATAGAAACGGTATTTATCGGATGTCTTGTAGGATATATTATGGTATATATCGCATCCGGGAATGATGTGGATAAGCTGGTTGCTGTGCTTTCGATTTATGCGGTGGCGGCAATCCGTCTGATGCCTTGTTTAAACCGTATCAACACTTATCTGGCGGAAATTTCCTACAACCAGCCTTGTCTTGATTATGTATACGAAAATATGAAGGTGAGCAGGAAGAGCATGGAGGAGAACAGCTATCTGCAGACGGGCGATTACAGCAAAAAGATGGGGATTAAGGATAAAATCCAATTGGAAAATATTACCTATGCCTATCCGAATTCGGAGAAAAAAATCTTCCATCATGCCAATATGACAATCCCCTATGGGAAGTCGGTAGGAATTATGGGAACCTCCGGGGCAGGAAAATCTACGGCGGTAGACATTATACTGGGTCTTTTGCATGTGCAGGAGGGAAAAATCACCTGCGACGGCAAGAATATTTTTGAAAGCTACGCTTCATGGCTGGCACAGATTGGCTATATTCCTCAGAGCATTTATCTGATTGACGAATCCATACGGGAAAATATCGGTTTCGGTATCAAGGTGGAGGATATTGACGAGGAAAGGATATGGGAAACATTGGAGGAAGCGCAGTTAAAGGATTTTGTTATGTCCCTTCCGGAAGGGCTGGATACAAAAGTGGGCGATAGAGGTGTCAGACTTTCCGGCGGGCAGAGGCAGAGAATCGGAATTGCCAGAGCATTGTATAATAATCCTGAAATTTTAGTGTTCGATGAAGCTACTTCGGCATTGGATAATGAGACGGAGGCGGCTTTGATGGAAGCGATTAACAGTTTTCACGGAAAGAAAACTATGATTATTATCGCTCACCGATTGAATACGATTGAAAACTGTGATATAATCTACAGAGTGTCAGAAGGGAAGATAGAAGAGGTCAGGAGGAAAAGTGATAATGAGGGTCATTAAAGGGGCTGTGGCTGGAGCGGTAATTGCTGGACTGGTAATAGCATCGCTGTATTTTATGTGTGTAGGCAATAGTGTAAAGAGTACTAGGCTTACTCCGGTAACGATAGTCTCGGAAGTAGTGGAATAAGGATTTTTGAAGGTTTAATTCCCCGCAGCATGGCTGTGGGGAATTTAGTTAAGGGGTATAAACGATGGAAAATGAAAGTGTATCCTTTTCTGTAATAGGCGGGGCGGACGGGCCGACATCCATTTTTATTGCAGGAAAGCTGGGGGATGGGTTTATAACAGGGGTTGTTATTTTTGTGACGGTTATATTGTTGCTGGCAGCTTTGCTTATTTTCTGGAAACCCGGAGTCAGGACGAAATATAGGTTTGTCAGGCTGTCCATAGGAAATCTGCTGATTCATTTAATGGACGGTCTGGTTACTTTTGTGAATACGCCGGACTTGGCAATGGAGGCAAATCCTTTGGTAAGCCGGCTGGGGCTTGGCTGGAGGGCTTTATTTACGGCCAATTTTGTCTCTTTTATTTTAATTGTTCTTGCCACATGGTATTTTGGCAGATATGAATATGTGTGCATTCCTTCAAAAAGTGTTTTTGATTATATGATGAAGCTGCTGTATGGGGAAAATTATAAACCTATTTGGTTCTGGTATAAGTTTGTCAAAAACTACCGTGCCATGTTTGCCTGGGGCGGATATGGAATCTATTGGGGAATGACTGCTGTCGCACCGGTGTTTGTGATAGGATGGCTAATCAGAATGCTTGATATCCATCCTTTCTGGTGGAAGGATTATTGGATTGCCGGTATTCTTGGCGTGATGGCGGTTGTTTATTCCATGTATAGGTGGATGCGGGAAGGATATAGGATAAGCTGCCGGAATGAGAGTCTGCCGGAAACGGATAACAGTTGAGAACTATGCGGGGAGAGATATATGGCAAAGGAAGCCAATCAGAAACTGAAAATTATTTATTTAATGAAGATTCTTCTGGAGAAGACGGATGAGGAACATAGTATTACGATGAACGATATGATAGCTTTTCTGGAGGCTTACGGTATCAAAGCGGAACGGAAAAGCCTTTATAACGATATAGAATGCCTGCGCCAGTACGGTATGGACATTATCGGCAGAAAGCGGAACAGAACATATTACTATTCCGTGGGAAACAGGGAATTTGAACTGGCGGAGCTGAAACTGCTGGTGGATTCGGTTCAGGCGGCAAAATTTATCACAGCAAAAAAGTCTAATGAGCTGATTAAAAAAATTGAGGGTCTGGCAAGCAAATACGAGGCTTCTTTGCTTCACCGGCAGGTATATGTGTCGGGACGCGTCAAAACCATGAATGAAAGCATTTATTATAATGTGGACAGGATTCATGCTGCTATCGGGGCAAATTCTAAAATCACTTTTCAGTATTTCCAATGGAATGTAGAGAAAAAAATGGAACTGCGCAAAGGAGGCGCCTGGTATGAGGCAAGCCCCTGGGCGCTTTCCTGGGATGACGAAAATTACTATCTGATTGCTTTTGACAGTCAGGAGAATAAAATAAAGCATTTCCGCGTGGACAAAATGCTGCGCATTAAAACCATGGAGGAGAAAAGGGAAGGAAAGGAATGTTTCAGGGAATTTGATATGGCGGTCTATGCCGGGAAGATGTTCGGCATGTTCGGCGGGGAAGAGCAGTGGGTAAAACTGGAATGCGAGAATTCTTTGGCAGGCGTTATGGTCGACAGGTTCGGAAAAGATGTAAGACTGATGAAAAAGGATGAGGGGCATTTTGTAGTAAATGTAAAAGTTGCTGTCAGCCGACAGTTTCTGTCATGGGTTATGGCATTAGGGGAAGGGGCAAAAATAATCGGTCCGGAGTCTGTAATAGAACAGATGAATGGGGAAATCGACAGGCTGGTGCGGCAATACCGGAATGCCGGGAAGTTTGAGCCTGCGTTGGACTAAGTGTCCAATGACAGCCGGAGAGAAATCGGTTAAAATTAAGGCAGCATGATAAATAGATTGGGGAGACGGAGGAAGATTAATGAACGGCAGTACATATCCGAATATAGATATGAAGAAAACGGGAATTTTATTAAAGGAAAAAATTACGGAACAAGGATATACAGTGAGGGATATTCAAAATGAACTGCAGCTGTCATGTCCTCAGCCGGTATACCGATGGTTTAAAGGAAGGGTATTGCCTTCTCTGGACAATTTGCTGATGCTGAGCAGAATACTCAAAGTGCATATGGAAGAGCTGCTGGTGGTGGAAGAAAATATGCAGATGCAGGATGAGGGGCAGGATAGCTGCAAAATGTTATGCCATAATAATGATGAAGAAAACGGAGATACGGAGGGAAGCTGTATATTTTTGGAGGATATGCAGAAAAGACTGTCTATATATCGGAAAAGGTTTGCTGCAGGAGCTGCGTGAATTGGAAGCTGTTTTTGCCTTGCTGCCTCTGACCGGCTTTTGCAATGCGTTTATAACTGCAAAATGTCCGTTTAATACATAAAACTAAAATCTGATATCTCCGGAACCGAAAACTATATCATAAAAGGTATAGGATGCAGGAAAAGACAGTACACGGAAGGAGGCAGTTTTATGCATGTAAAGACAATGGAAGGGCTGGTTGGAGCCAGAACTAATATGAATTTGACAAGGATTCCCATGAGGGTATATAAGGAAGCGAAAAACCGGGGTGATACCCAAGGCATGGAAAGGGCGATGCAATATGCAGGGGAGTTTACGGAAAGGGCAAAAGATTATCAGGAGAGAGCCGATGAGGGCATGAAAGAGGAAGCGGAGGAAATAAAAGCAAAAAGGAGCCAGGAGAGCAGAAAGGCGGCTGAAAAACATAGAGAGGGAAAGGAAAAACCGGAGAATGGTTTTGAAGAAATAAGGAAAGAAAAAACGGATACGGTGGAAATCAGCCAGAGAGGAAAGGACTTGGCGGAAGAGATGAAGAGAGAGGGCGGTACTGTACAAACGGAGGATACAGCGGATGTTATCAATAGCGGTATGCGATGACGAAGCGTTGGAGTGCGGCAATATAGCGGTGCAAATAAAAAAAGCGGTGAAGGAATTGGGAACTTCTTGCGTAATACGGCAGTTTTTTGGAGGGAAAAAGCTGCTGCAGACACCGGAGAGGTTTGATATTGTTTTTCTTGATATTATGATGGCAGATTTTGACGGTATGAAAACAGCGGCGGTTTTGCGTAAGAATTGTCCGGATATTCTGATGGTTTTTATTACGTCTACCAGAAAATATGTGTTTGAGGCATATGATGTGGAAGCGTTCCAATATCTGCTGAAACCGGTGGAGGAAGAAAAGCTGAAGCATGTGCTGCAGAGGGCAATAAAGAAAATAGAGGCGGCAGAACGGGAGTTTATCGTTATCAGCAAGGACAGGCAGCAGGAAAAATTGTTTTTGGACGATATTTTTTATTTTGAGATTGTCAGCAGGGTCATATATGCCCATGGGAAGGGAGGAATTTCCGTATTCTATGAGCAAATCGGGGTGTTGGAGAAGAGCCTGCAGGGAAAGGGGTTTTTCCGGTGTCATAAAAGCTATTTGATTAACTTGAAATATGTCAGCAGTTATAATAAACAGGAGGTTACTTTGGATAACGGAGAAAAGATAGTAATTTCCAAAAGAAGATATGAGGATTTTTGTAAAGAAATACTTGGATTTATGAGGGAAAACGGGGGGATTGTATGAATTCTCCGGCAGATATCGGAATGCTTTTCATAATCCTGATATGTTATGGGGCAAGTTCCTGGATGCAGACGAAGTTCTGTCAAAGACATTTGGGTTGTACGGAAATAAAGAAAGGGCTGTTTTTTGTTGTTTATATTACCGGTTCGGCTGCGGCATGGGCTGCCAGCGAAATCATTTATATACCTTTTATAGTTTATGCTTTGTTAGGCCATGCCGCATTTACTGTTCTGGTTCTTCTGCTGTTTCATGCGGAAACGGAAAAGAAAATATTGGGTGCAGCTATATTGACGGGGATAAAGGTAATTGCCGGGAATTTTGCGGATTCTTTTCTGTCAGTTTTTGTGATGCTTTTTCTGAATCTTTGGAAGAAGGGCGGGGCGGTTCATATAGGGCTGTGGGGAAGCAGAATGATTGGAAGCATGTCGCTCGCTGCGGTTGCAGTACTGATTTATTTTTTATCGGACCGTTTGGACGGGATGTTCCGGGATAAGGCAAACAGATGGTATATCCTGCTGGCATTGCCGCTGACATTTATTATTCTGGTAATAGATGTTGTAAATTTCGGCGCCAGCAACGGCGTTATGGTAGTATCTGATGCAAATGGCCCTGATTATTGGAATTTGTATTATAATCAGCTTTTCAGCCATATTGCCATATGCATTCTGACGGCGCTTTCTATGTGCTCTGCCGGCTTTTATGTATTCGGAATGGACAAGATTTATAGGGAACAGCAGAAAAAAGAGCAGTATAGGTCGCAGATTGCATTTTATAAAATGCTGGAAGAACAGTATGGTCAGATGGAAAACCTAAGACATGATATGAAAAATCATATCATAGGGCTTCAAGGGCTGCTGGAGCATCGTGAATGGGAAAAAATGAAAAATTATTTAAACCGTATGCTGGAGGCAGGCAATATGGAAAACGGGGAGGAAGTAACGGGAAATAAGGCGGTAGATGCTCTTCTGTATAGAAAAAGAAAGCAGGCGGAAAGGAAAAATATTTTATGGAAATGCGATATGCATATTCCTCCTATATGCCGTCTGGATGAATTTGATTTGTGCGTAATTCTTGGAAATATACTGGATAATGCAGTAGAAGCTTGTGAAAGGCTGGAAGATGGCAGGCAGAGAGTGATAACTTTGCATGGAGGTATAGTAAAAAAATGTTTCTTGTTGGAAGCGAAAAACAGTACCGCTATGAAAAAGCTGGATGAAACCGGACATTCGCAAAAAGATAAACCGGGAGAACACGGGATAGGCTTGGGCAATATCCGTGAAACGGTCCGTAAATATGATGGGGCGGTTCATATGGAGCTGGAAAATCATATGTTTATCATTTCTGTTTTGCTTCCGTGCTGATTTTTGGAGCTAGGCGATTGCAAAACTCTGATTTTCCA
>DNJW01000065.1:0-122 GCA_003488965.1 Lachnospiraceae bacterium
CCGTCTCTTCTTCTTACAATCAGCCTGTCAGATGCCTTATTCTTCTTACGCGTCTTCAAGCCAAGAGCAGGTTTGCCCCAAGGCGTGCTCGGTCCCGGACGTCCGATTCCAGTCTTGCCTTC
>DNJW01000065.1:459-3339 GCA_003488965.1 Lachnospiraceae bacterium
TTGCCTTCGCCGCCGCCGTGCGGATGGTCATTGGGGTTCATAACCGAACCGCGGACTGTAGGGCGGATGCCCATATGGCGCTTACGTCCCGCTTTACCGATATTAATAAGATTATGATCTGCATTTCCTACAATTCCAATGGTTGCACGGCATGCAATGGGTACCATTCTCATTTCGCCGGAAGGAAGCCTGAGAGTTGCATATTTTCCTTCTTTTGCCATTAACTGTGCGCTGTTGCCGGCAGAACGTACAAGCTGTCCGCCTTTGCCGGGATGCAGCTCAATATTGTGAATCTGAGTACCAATCGGAATATTTTCTAACGGCAGGCAATTGCCTATCCTTACTTCTGCTTCCGGTCCATTCATAACCGTCATGCCGTCTGTCAGTCCCTGAGGAGCAATGATATAGCTCTTCTTTCCATCCTCATAACAAATCAGCGCGATATTTGCCGTTCTGTTAGGGTCGTATTCGATTCCCATTACTTTTGCGGGAACACCGTCTCTGTTCCTCTTGAAATCAACAAGTCTGTATTTCCTTTTGTGTCCGCCTCCGCGGTGTCTTACCGTAATTTTACCCTGGTTATTACGGCCGGCGTTCTTCTTTAACGAAACACAAAGAGTTTTTTCAGGAGTTTTCTTTGTAATTTCGGAAAAATCAGAACCCGTCATATGTCTTCTTGAAGGTGTATATGGGTTATATGTCTTAATTCCCATGACTTAAATCTCCTTTACTTTTGCTTTGCGCAGCATCCGTTTCATTCTGCCGCATACTTTTTCGTTACTTCTCTATAACTTCCCGGCATCCTATCCTATAGCAGGACATCTCCGGAAGCTTTCTCTCATTAAAGCCCAGCAAAAATCTCGATTTCTTTGCTGTCTTCTGTCAGCTGGACAATGGCTTTCTTTCTTTTTGCAGTTTTTCCGTATGTTGCGCCGCGCCTTTTTGTCTTTCCTGCCAGATTCATCGTGTGCACTTTTTTCACTTTTGTGCCTTCGAACATTTTTTCTACAGCTTCTTTAATCTGTATTTTATTTGCTTCCGTATGAACATAAAAAGTATATTTTTTCTCGCTCATACCAGCCATACTTTTTTCAGTAATAACCGGTTTGAGGATTACATCATAATATTGAATATTTGCCATTATGCGTACACCTCCTCAATATTAGCCACCGCGTCTTTTGTCAGGACTACCGTATCATACTTCATGATATCATACACGTTTATCGTGCTGTTTACTTTTCTTTCTTCCCCTTCCGCTTCAATCACAACATAAGAAACACATACAGCCGGAAGATTTCTTGCCGAAAGAATAATATTATTGTCAATAGCAGCCGTTACTACCAAAGCCTTCTCTACATTCAGATTATCAAGAACTTTTTTCATTCCCTTTGTCTTAATCTCATCCAGTTTCAGCTCATCCAGCACAATCAGCTTGTTTCCCTGCACTCTGCTTGTAAGGGCGGAACGAAGCGCCGCCTGTTTTTCCTTTTTGTTCATTTTGAAAGAATAATCTCTCGGCACCGGTGCAAATACTACTCCGCCGCCTTTCCACTGGGGAGCTCTTGTGGAACCCTGTCTTGCATGTCCCGTTCCCTTCTGCCTCCAAGGTTTTCTTCCGCCGCCGGAAACTTCAGAACGGGTCTTTGCTTTCTGCGTCCCCTGACGTTTGTTTGCGAGCCGCTGAACGACTGCCATGTGTACCAGATGTTCATTTATTTCAACACCGAATACCGCATCGTTTAAGTCCATTCTGCCGACTTCTTTGCCTTCCATATTATAAACAGATACGTTTGCCATCTGAATGATCCTCCTTTCACCCGTCCGGGATTAACCCTTGACGGTTTCTTTTATTGTCACTAATCCTTTTTTCGGTCCCGGCACTGCGCCTTTGATAAGAATAAGGTTCTTTTCTGCGTCTACGCGTACGATTTCAAGATTCTGTACGGTAACCTTTACGCAGCCCATATGTCCGGGCATCCCTTTTCCTTTAAACACACGGCTCGGTGAAGAACATGCACCGTTGGAGCCCTGATGGCGGTGGAATTTGGAACCATGAGTCATAGGACCTCTGTGCTGTCCGTGTCTTTTAATTGCGCCCTGGAATCCTTTACCTTTGGAAATTGCAGATGCATCCACTTTATCTCCTGCAGCAAATATATCCGCTTTAATCTCTTTGCCCAGTTCATATTCCTCAGCATTGTCGAATTTAAACTCTCTTACATATCTTTTGCTGGAAACACCGGCTTTTTCAAAATGCCCCTTCATAGCTTTATTTACGCCATGTCTATGGATGATTTCTTTTTTACCGCCCTTATCTCTATTGACGATTCTGTCTTTTTTGTCAACAAAACCAACTTGCACCGCTTTATAACCGTCATTTTCCACTGTCTTAATCTGAGTTACGTAGCAGGGGCCCGCCTGGAGTACCGTTACCGGAATCAGCGAACCGTCTTCATTGAAGATTTGAGTCATTCCGACTTTTGTTCCTAAAATCGCTTTTTTCATTCCTACCTCCTGTTTGTTCTACAGCGGCCTAGCCCTTCCGGCCTTCCGCGGCACCATACGGCCCGCGTTTCTGCTTTCCGGCGCTTTGCATACTAGTAGAGGTTATTTGTTTTTATTAATTTTACATAAAATGAAAGACTTTTATTTTGTCTTCATTTTGATATCGATATATACGCCTGCCGGCATTTCCAGCCTCTGCAATGCATCGATTGTTTTCTGTGTCGGAGTAATGATATCAATCAGCCTCTTATGGGTTCTCTGTTCAAACTGTTCTCTGGAGTCTTTGTATTTGTGAACCGCCCTGAGAATAGTAACTACTTCCTTTTTCGTCGGAAGGGGTACCGGTCCGCTCACCTGAGATCCGTTTTTCTTAAC
>DNJW01000088.1 GCA_003488965.1 Lachnospiraceae bacterium
TATGAATCGGCAGGAATTAAAAAAATTGTTTCGATTTTACAGTTGTTGATTATAGTATATAACAATCCATCGATTACAGTGGCTATTGATGAATTGGATTCAGGGATTTTTGAATATTTACTTGGAGAGTTGCTGAATATTATTTCAGAAAAAGGTAAGGGACAGTTAATCTTTACATCACATAATTTAAGGCCGCTTGAAACAATTGATAAGGGATTTATTGCCTTTACAACGACGAATCCGGAGAATCGATACATTCGCTTTACCAATGTAAAAGGAAATAACAATTTGAGAGATTTTTATTACCGTGACATTGTTCTTGGAGAGCAAAACGAGGAAGTATATAATCCGACAAATAACTTTGAAATTGCTTTAGCGTTCAGAGAGGCGGGTGAAGCTTTTGGCTCGTGGACCGCATTTCAGATTGCCGGATCAAAACGGAAAGAAATAGGAGAATAGTTTTTCAAATGCGAAATACAGAGGCGATGAAGTGCTTTTTAAGAAATTGATGCAGAGCGCTCACCGGAGAAGAACTGTAAAGTCGGCTGAAATCGATGAAAAATTTTCTTAAGAAATCCGGGATGCCGAAAGGCGTCTCTTGAGGAAATGCTATGAAAGGAACACGAATCATGGGCTTCTTTGACAGAATCTTTGGACATAAAAAAGCACATACAAATACGGCGAAGAAGCCCTCCATAGAATCCGGACAAGCATCAGTTCCCAGGAACGAAAACGTCACAAAACTGCTCGATTTAAAGAGCTTTATAGATTCCCTGATGAACGCAGACAGATACATTGCGAAAAGCGATTATCTTGAAAAACTACAGCAATTCAGACCCGTCATCGACTTCTTCTCCGTTCTGGAAAGCAGCGGTACATTAGCACATTTCTGCCGGATGAACAGAATTTCCATGCCCGAAATCCAGAATGCAGCAACCGCATTTACGGATATAGAGAAGCTGATAGATCAGCACAACGAAGAATTCATATCCAAAACCATGGCCAGCGAAAAAGAATATCTTGACAATATCCTCAAAGCAGTCGACCCTGCGATTTCCCTGGATGAAGACCAGCGAAGAGTCGTCCTGACGGATGAGGATTACTGCCTTGTTATCGCAGGGGCAGGCGCCGGAAAAACCACAACGGTAGCGGCGAAGGTCAAGTATCTTGTGGACAGACAGGGCATAAAACCATCCCAGATTCTGGTGGTTTCCTTTACAAATAAAGCAGTAAATGAACTAAAAGAAAAGATACAGGGCGCATTGGGAATGGAATGCCCTATAGCCACATTCCATTCAACCGGAAATGCAGTCATCCATGTGAATACTCCTGACGAGAAGCTGAATATCGTCGATAATGCGAAGCTTTATTTTGTGCTTCGGGACTATTTCCGCGGTTCCATTATGCAGAATGAAAGCGTAGTGAATAAACTCATCATGTTCTTCGCATCTTACTTCGATGCTCCATACGAAGGGGACGATTTCAATGCGTTTTTCAATCACATTGCCAAAGCGAATTTCTCAACTCTGAGAAGCGATCTGGAGGATTTTAAATGTCAGGTGATAGACGCAAGAACGAAGAGATCAGTAACGATCCAGAACGAAGTGTTAAGGTCACATCAGGAGGTTGAAATTGCTAATTTCCTGTATCTGAATAACATAGACTACGATTACGAACCCATATACCCCTATGATATTTCCCATGCAAGAAAGCCGTATACTCCGGACTTTATCATCCGCCAGGATGGCAGGAGCGCATACATTGAACACTTCGGCATATCCGAAAGCGGAGAAAATGACAGGTACAGCCCGGAAGAACTGGACAGATATAAAGAGGCAGTAAATAATAAGGTTCGCCTGCACAGGCAGCATGGAACCACATTGATATACACATTTTCATCATATAAAGACCGGAAACCGTTGCTGGCTCATTTGAAGGAGAGCCTGGAGGCGAAAGGTTTTGTGCTCAGGCCCCGTTCTAACAAAGAAGTAATGGAGATGCTTGTTGCAGGAGAAGAAAACCGGTATGTGCGTAAACTGATTAACCTCATATGCCGGTTCATTTCGAATTTTAAGGTAAACGGATATACGGAAGAGGAGTTCAACCGTATGTATCATTCTACCCAGAATGTCAGGAGCAGGCTGTTTCTGGATATCTGCAATGACTGCTATCTGGAATACGAGAGGTGGCTTAAGGAAAATAAAGCCGTTGACTTTGAGGATATGATAAACGAATCCGCCAGAATTCTCAAAGAAGTAAAAGAAATGAAGCAGAAACTGGATTTCAAATACATCATTGTGGACGAATATCAGGATATATCAAGGCAGAGGTTTGACCTTACGAAAGCGCTTTCAGAGGTAACGGATGCCAAAATTATTGCAGTGGGAGATGACTGGCAGTCTATCTACGCATTCAGCGGCTCGGACATTACACTGTTCACCAAATTTGCAGAGAAAATGGGATATGCCAGGATGCTTAAAATTGTCAGGACATATCGGAATTCCCAGGACGTAATCGATATTGCAGGAAACTTCATACAGCGGAATTCGGAGCAGATACCCAAGCAGCTTATTTCTCCCAAGCGGATAGAGGATCCGGTTCTTATTTATACATATGACAGCACCTATAAAGGCAGGGATGGCAACCGCAGAAGCGGCGCTAATTATGCTTTGGCATCGGCTGTGGAAACTGCGATTGAACAGCTGCTGGAGTATAAGAAAACGGAAGATAAGAAGCCCGGCCCCATCCTTTTGTTGGGTCGGTTCGGATTTGACGGAGATAATTTGGAGCGTTCAGGCTTATTCGAATACATAAGCCGCGGCAGTAAAATTAAGAGCGTCAATTATCCTAAGCTGGATATTACTTTCATGACTGCCCATTCCTCAAAGGGGCTTGGATATGATGACGTAATCATTGTAAACGGCAAAAATGAAACATACGGTTTTCCCTCAAAAATAGAAGACGACCCTGTATTGGCATTTGTCATCAAAGGTGACCGATCCATAGATTATGCGGAGGAAAGAAGACTGTTTTATGTCGCCATGACAAGAACGAAAAACAGGGTATTTTTTATCGCTCCGGAGCAGAATCCTTCCGAGTTTCTGCTTGAATTAAAGCGGGATTATAAGAATGTCATCTTACATGGCAGCTGGAACGAAGAGGGGACTGTCGATAGAAATAAGAGAGCGTGCCCTCTTTGCGGATACCCTATGCAGCTCAAGTATAAAAAGGCATACGGACTGCGGCTTTATCTCTGTACCAACGAGCCTGAAATCTGTAGTTTTATGACAAATGACCTGCGTGGAGGCAAGATGTCTATCCAGAAATGTGATAAATGCAGGGACGGATATCTGGTGGTCAAGCAGGGGAGGGACGCCGGATTTCTCCTTGGATGTACGAATTATAAACCAAATGGGACCGGCTGTAACAGGATGCTTACCAAAAGGGCATTTTACGACCAGATGGGATATAAGATGGAAGAACCGAGAGCCATACATGCAGAAAATCCTGCTAAAGTACGGCAGAGTGCAGAACGACAAAGTGCAGAACAGCGAAGTACAGAACGTCAAAGCGCAGAACAGCGAAGTGGAAAACGGCAGAGTGCAGAACAGCAAAGCGTAAAACGGCAGAGTGCAGAACTGCAAAACGCAAAACAGCAAAGTGTAGAACAGCAAAGCGCAAAACGGCAGAGTGCAGAACTGCAAAACGCAAAACAGCAAAGTGTAGAACAGCAACGTACAGAACGTCAAAATGCGGAACAGCAATGTGTAAAACAGCAATACGGAATGCAGCAGATAACAGCCGCTTTGTCAGGGAATCAATCAACTGTTCATAGAATAAGTCGGGAGGATTCCGTGGAGATTATCCTGGCAGATATACGACCGGTAATGTATGGAAATTACGAATTGAACAACCTGATATTTACAGTAGTGAAAGCGCTTCAGAATATAAGCAGGGTGAGGTACTTTGGTGTGACCGTGCTTGCGGAGGTTCTGAAGGGAACAGTAAGCAGGAAAATATTCGAAAATAAACTGGATAAACTGCCGGAATTCGGGGCCTTGCAGGACATGCCATATGATACAATAAAATCGGTTATCGAATGGATGATAGGAGAGCACTTGATATTGAAGACGAAGGAAAGATATCCGGTGCTGCATTCGACATATGAAGGGCTTCATTATTCGGAAGTGATGACGGAAGGGAAGCTTAAGAGGCTGAAAGAGTATTTAACTGTTTACCGTCCCGGCACATAAAAAATCAAAACCCGATCCCGACCTTCGGCATGGTCAATGTGAAAATAATAGTCATCTCGCATAAAGGACACAACATTTTCGGGCAATGGATAAATCTCCATTGTCTGAAAATCAATCAGAAAAAGATTTCTGCAGTTATCTGCTCCGGCCTCTCTGTACCCGGTCAAGATTTTATTCAGGCAGTCCGGACATAGATTTTCCTCCAGGAACGTAAAATCAATTTCGTCATCGTATCCATAAGTAATATCCACTGCTGCAATGCCGCGGTTCGGCATGCTGTTTATGTGGGCGTAGCCATATTTTTCTCCGAAATCGCAATAACCGAATAAAATACCGTCCTGACCACCTGGCTCTGTTCCGGCGTTTTCATCAGTTACAGAAAGCCGAATCCGCGTATCATATACCTCTAATGTACGCAAATGTAACAGGCCAATGGAAGACAAATGCGTATTTAGGGACTTTGTAAGACTGCCATAAAAGCCGCAGATACCGCAGTAAAAGGAAGAAGCAGACCAACTATTGTTTGTTTCCCTAAAGGGACAGCAACCGGAACTCGCCCGAAAATTCAATATAATAAAAAATAAGACAGCAAGAAATAGCGTTTTTTTAATTTTATGCATGGCGAAAAGGAATAGCCATTGTCCGTTTCCGCAGAGATTATTTTCTCTTCAAACTCTCCATACAAGTATTGATAAAGACCTTTTCCTCCGGCTTCAGAGTAGCCCACATCTGTAACAGGCGTTTCTGCTCTTCTGATAAATCCAGGAACTCGCCGTCTTCCGTAAAGAACTGTGCCAGAGTAATACCAAATGCATCACATATTTTTTCTAATGTGATAATCGTGGGGAGCTTTTTCATTTTGGTAATATCTGATAATGCGGATTGTGAAATGCCAGTTCTTTGGGACAGGCGATATTTGCTGGTTCCGCTTTTTGCACATAACTCAAGAATTTTAGCGGAAACATAATTTTCCATACACAAGCATTATACACCTCTTTTCTGAAGTAATATAATGCTATTTTATACGGTTTTATATTGATTTATTAGGTCTATCATAGTAGAGTCAATGCTTTTCTATAGCTAAGTTTTAACGTAAAAAAATAACCATCTGTAAAAATGGCACGAATGGCGATATTCACTACCTCCTGGTCGATTTATTGCAGGACTAACTTATTTTACCACATTTCCGGCATCTTGGAAAGATAATTTTGACGGCATTTTTACCCCATTTTCACCGCTATGTATTGAATACACAGTAGGGTTATCTACGGGCTTTGCCAAAAGTTCGCTGTGAGAAATGTTGGTATTGGGGCTGCCTGGAGACGCAGGGCTAATAACTAAAAGCCTTCCGTTCCAATATTTCAGCCTTCGAATTGTGCATAATTGATACAGATTGGCATAAAATTATATTGGAAAGCCCTCTTGACTTTCTTCTTTGTGCTTGCTACAATGTAAATACAAAGAAGTACAAAGAAAGTTTACCACTGAC
>DNJW01000107.1:0-178 GCA_003488965.1 Lachnospiraceae bacterium
CGCCGATAAAGGACTTGGATGCGGTGCCTTTAATATTAAATGTCTGGGATTCGACAGCATAGGTATCTTGCTCTGTGCCGGTCTCCCCCATAAAAAATAGACAATCGGTCTGTCCTGGGCATTGACAGCTTCAATCACGGCATCGGTAAAGTTTTCCCAGCCTTTTCCCTGATGGGAA
>DNJW01000107.1:496-628 GCA_003488965.1 Lachnospiraceae bacterium
CCCTGATGGGAATTGGCCTGATGGGCTCTGACCGTCAATACCGTATTAAGAAGCAGCACTCCCTGTTCCGTCCATTTTTTTAAATATCCGTTATTCGGAATCTTGCATCCCAAATCATCATGCAGCTCCTGA
>DNJW01000107.1:940-3626 GCA_003488965.1 Lachnospiraceae bacterium
CTCCTGATAAATATTCTGTAAAGAAGGCGGTATATTCTTCTGGTCCGGCAGAACGGAAAAACTCAGCCCATGAGCCTGATGCTCATTATGGTATGGATCTTGTCCCAACAGCACAACCTTCACTTTACTTAATGGCGTAAAGTGAAATGCATTAAAGATATCATCCGATGGCGGATAGATTACTGACCTGCTGTATTCTCCTTGGACAAACTGAAACAGCTGCTTATAGTATGGCTTGGAAAATTCGGGCTTCAATGCATCCAGCCAGTCGTTCTGAATCATTGCCATTCTTTCGTACTCCTTCTCTTGCCTTATGATAATCTTACCGGTACATTCCGGGTCCTTAAAAATTCCTTGACCTGGCGTATTTCCAGTTCTTTATAATGAAATAAGGAAGCTGCCAATGCGGCATCCGCCCTGCCCTCCGTTAATGCGTCATAAAAGTCTTCCATCTTTCCCGCACCTCCGGATGCAATAACCGGAACCGATACATTTTCCGCTATTGTTTTTGTCAGTTCAATATCATACCCTTCTTTTGTGCCGTCGCAGTCCATGCTTGTCAAAAGGATTTCCCCTGCTCCAAGCTCGTCCGCTTTTATGGCCCATTCAACTGCATCCATGCCTACATCTATCCGTCCGCCGTTTTTATATACATTCCAGCCGGAACCATCCGGCCTCTTTTTCGCATCAATTGCTACCACAACGCACTGGCTGCCAAACTTTTCTGCCGCTTCGCTGATAAGCAGAGGATTGTTTATTGCCGACGAATTAATGGAAACCTTATCTGCACCTTCCCTAAGGATTGCCTTAAAGTCCTCTACAGTACGGATTCCTCCTCCTACCGTAAACGGAATAAAAACCTTTTCCGCCACCCGCCTTACCATATCCACTACTGTTGCGCGGGCATCGGAAGATGCCGTTATATCCAAAAACACCAGTTCGTCAGCCCCTGCCTTATCATAAGCTGCCGCTATCTCCACGGGATTCCCCGCATCTTTTAAATCTACAAAATTAACGCCTTTTACTACTCTTCCGCCATGGACATCCAGACAAGGGATAATACGTTTTGTATGCATTTATTTTCCCTCCTTTTGTATCTGAACAAAATTACGGAGAATATGAAGTCCTGTTTCCGAGCTTTTCTCCGGATGGAACTGGCACGCAAAAACATTGTCTTTTTCTACCGAAGCATGAATCAGCGTATTGTATTCTGTTGTAGCCGTAACAATGCTCTCTTCCTGCGCTTTCAAATAATACGAGTGGACAAAATATACATACGCATCTTCTGGAATTCCTGCAAAAAGCTTTCCTTTATTTGGATACTTCAGTGAATTCCATCCTATCTGCGGAACCTTCGCCCCTTCTTTTTCGGGAATCTTTAAAATCTCGCCTTTTAAAATCCCCAGCCCCTTCACACCGCTGCTTTCATCGCTGCGCTCAAACAAAAGCTGCAATCCCAAACAAATGCCAAGAAAAGGTGTTCCCTTTCTGACGGTTTCCTTTATAACATCCTCCAGTCCATATCCTCTGATTTTTTCCATGGCTCCGCCAAAGGAACCGACTCCGGGCAATACCACCTTATCCGCATATAAAATCTTATCTTTCTCCCGCGTAACACAAGTCTTCTCTCCAAGGTAAAGAAAAGCCTTTTCCACACTTTTTATGTTACCCGCATCATAATCAATGATTGCTATCATACGCTGTCACTTTCTTTTTTTGTTTAATTTCCATGTATCTCTATTCCTATAGGCTGACGGATTCCCTGAATCTGCTCTCCCTGGCTTCCATAGCTGCCACTGCCGTCCCATGCCGAAACATCCTCGCCTGAAGAAGAACTGCCATCCGGCTGTACTGTTTCCGGCTCCTGGAAAGAAATCTGCTCTCCGTCCTGCTCCTGCTGGGAAGTGTTGTCCTGAGAAACATTTTCATCTATCCCTGCCGGAAGTTCTTCCTGCACACTTTCCTCTTGTTCCGGAACATCCGGGGTATTCTCTGCCGGATTTTCCTGAGATTCTGCCGTACTTTCTTCTTCCGTTAACGCACGCTCCTCCGGCAGAATATCTGCTGCAGCTTCCGGTGCCGTATTCCTCTCCGGAGAGACATCAAAAGGCGTTCCGTAAACAACAGATTCCAGCTTCTTCGTATAAGTAACATCATCATATCCGATAACGGTCTGGGCAAGCGATTCATCCAAACCATACTTATCGCGCAGTATACTTAAAATTGATTCATAAATAGCATTTACATCCTGAACAACCCTATATTCCTCTGCCTTCGCTAAAATCTCAGGATATTTTTCTACTCCGGACATCAGGGCATCTAATGCCTGTACTTCTTTTCCGATTCCTAAATAATTATGGTAAGAATCCAGCTTACGCCTCATTTCCAGTATCGTCTTCGATTTATTATATATCATCTCATCGCTTTCATCCCGCTTCTTTCCGTAAAGCAATTCGTATGATTTTGCATAATCCGCATCATAAAATGCATTTCGGGCTGCCCTTTTTTCAAAAAATCCAGGAATAACATTGCAAACTACCATTATCACTGCCGTGAAAGTAAGACTAAAGCCGATTATCAATGCAATGCTTTTTATAGAAATTTTTTTTCCTTTTACAACAGTCTCCTGCGGTTCCGTCTCTTCTTTGGATTCCTTCTTTTCTTTCTTTTCCTTCTTCTTTTTCTT
>DNJW01000013.1 GCA_003488965.1 Lachnospiraceae bacterium
TTGCAATATTTGATTGCATATGATAAAGTGAATAAGAAATTTGTCAATACTGTAAACGGGGTCAGAAAGGGGGTACCCTTTATTTTTTTCGGGAGGAAAAGGGTTGCAGAGATGAAAGAACATAAAAATTCATTTGACGAAATGGAATTTATGAATGGAAGAATGCTAATTGGTTATGGAATAACAGCAGGTGTATTATTTGCAGCTTATCTTGTGGAATGGATAAAAGGAAACAGAACACCCGGTTATGTGGCGGTTTTTTCCGCGTTTCTTCTGATTCCTCTGGCTTTAACTTTTTTTCTATACCGGAGGGAAAAGAATTCCCGGGCTGCGCGGATAGTGGCGGCGGCCGGTTATGAGATACTTTATGCATTTGTATTATGGACCAGTGTCAGCGTCCTTTCCTTTGTCTATATCATTCCCATGCTCGTAATTTTTTCGCTGTATCAGGACAAAAAACTGTCGTTGGGAACTGGTATTTCTACGCTGGCCATTAATGCAGTATTTATTGCAGGCAATATAATAAAGGGCGTCTCCAAAGAGGATATCGTAAATTTTGAGATTGAACTGGCAGCGATTCTGATGGTGGCGGGATATTCCTATATGGTATCCAGAACACTGGATACGGTATCACGGCAGAAGATACTGATTATAGAACAGGAAAAGGAAAAAACAGCCCGGATTCTGGAAAAAATGGTTCATGCAGTGGCGGGTCTGAGCAGAAATATTGCGGATATCAGTGGGGAATCGAAACAGATAGCACAGCAGGGGGAAGGCAGCAAGACGGCGATAGAGGGAATTGTAGCCGGGGCAAATGAACTGGCGGATACGATTCAGAACCAGCTGCATATGACAGAAAATATCAGCGGTCTGGTAGGAAATGCACAGAAGTCGGTAGAAGAGGTGCAGGATAAATTTATAGGAACCATAAAAGCGGTAAAGGAAGGCAATCAGGATATGATGGAGCTTGGCGCCGCAGCCGGTTTAAGCCGGGAAGCCGGCAACGGAGTGAACGAGACAATGTCAGGACTGGTGGAAAAAACGGCACAGGCCAAGGAAATCCTGGAAATGATTAACGAGATAACGAGCCAGACAACGCTGCTTGCATTAAATGCCAGTATTGAAGCGGCCCATGCCGGAGAAGCCGGTAAAGGATTTGCGGTAGTGGCTGAGGAAATAAAAAAACTGGCGGAGCAGACCAAGGAAGCCACAGACAGTATTTCCGGAATTTTTCTGGAACTGCAAAAGCAGACGGATATGGCAGGGGACAGTGTGGGGAAGCTGGTTCAGACCAATGAAAAACAGACCGGCCTTGTAGAAAAGGTAAAGACGGTCTTTGAAAAGATAAGAGAAGATATCGATGAGGTCAGCCGGAGCATGGAAACCCAGCATGCCGACATGGATATGGTGGTTTCAAACAATGAGGAAATAAACCGGAGCGTGGAAGGACTCAGCGCTTTCAGCGAGGAACTGCTTGCGAATACGGAAAATACCCGGAATCTGGCGGATAAGACAATGGAGGGAACAGTTAAGATTGCAGAGCTGCTGGAGGATGTGGCAAAAGAAGTAAGCAAGCTTCAGGAAGTGATTGACAGCTCTTCCCACAAGGCTTAACTGTATCAGATAATAGATATTGGACATAAAGAGGCAGCAGACCGGAGGGAGAAAGAGATGTACCGATTGTTAAAACAGGAAGGCAGGGCAAAAAGAGGAGAACTACATACCGTGCATGGAGTGGTTCAGACACCGGTATTTATGAACGTAGGAACGGCTGCCGCGATAAAAGGAGCGGTGGCGGCGGAGGATCTGGAAAGGATAAAAACCCAGATTGAGCTTTCTAATACCTATCATCTTCATGTGAGGCCCGGAGATGAAATCGTAAAAAAAATGGGAGGGCTTCATAAGTTCATGTCCTGGGATAAACCGATTTTAACGGATTCCGGCGGCTTTCAAGTGTTTTCTTTGGCCTCTTTGCGGAAAATAAAAGAGGAAGGGGTATATTTTAATTCCCATATAGACGGCAGAAAAATCTTTATGGGACCGGAAGAAAGTATGCGGATACAGTCTAACTTGGCATCTACAATCGCCATGGCCTTTGATGAATGTCCTTCCAGCCGTGCGGACAGAAGCTATGTACAGGCGTCGGTGGACCGTACGGCCCGCTGGCTGATACGCTGCAAAGAAGAAATGAATAGGCTGAATAGTCTGGAAGAAACGCTTAACAGACAGCAGATGCTCTTTGGAATTAATCAGGGTGCGGTTTTTGCCGATATCCGTATCGAACATGCAAAACGGATTGCGGAAATGGATTTGGACGGGTATGCAATCGGAGGACTGGCGGTAGGAGAGAGCCATGAGGAAATGTATTATATCCTGGAGGAAACAGTCCCTTATCTGCCTACAGATAAGCCCACCTATTTAATGGGTGTAGGCACGCCGGCAAATATTTTGGAAGGGGTGGAACGGGGAATCGATTTCTTCGACTGCGTTTATCCCAGCAGGAACGGCCGCCACGGACATTTGTATACCAATCAGGGCAAGATTAATTTATTCAATGCGAAATATGAAACGGACAGCCGTCCGATTGAAGAAGGCTGTGGCTGTCCTGCCTGCAGGCGCTATTCCAGAGCTTACATCCGCCATCTGTTAAAAGCAAAAGAAATGCTGGGAATGCGGCTGTGCGTACTGCATAACCTTTATTTTTATAATACGATGATGGAGGAAATAAGACAGGCGCTGGATGAGAGCCGTTTTGCAGAATACAAGAAAAGGAAATTGGAGGGGATGGCAGCCGGTTCCGTTTAGAATAATGATAAGAATGGTAAAAAAAGTTGGCCCGGCGGC
>DNJW01000131.1:0-422 GCA_003488965.1 Lachnospiraceae bacterium
AATTTACTAAGGAGGAATCTTATATGGACAAAAATCAAGTCTCGGAACTGTTAATACGGATTGGTGCCAATCCTTCCTATCGGGGATTTCCCTATCTGACACATATCATATGCCGGGCATCATCCGAAGGAAGCGAACCGTTTCTGACCAGCAAAGTGCTTTACCGCGATGCAGCAGAATATTTTCATGTATCTCCCGATTCCATCCAGCACAGCATACGGACGCTCCTCAATGCTTATTGGGCGCAGGATAACGGAAAATACTTCTGCCATATTACCGGTTACCCTAATTCCGGCCCGCTGCCTCCCAAAGAATTTATTGCAGTTCTTGCAGATTATCTGCAAAGAAATCCGCAGTAATTTTACAATAACAGTCCAAATCGTATTATTGCATCTTTAAAGGAGGAATTTTCTATGGAAAAA
>DNJW01000131.1:703-15419 GCA_003488965.1 Lachnospiraceae bacterium
AAGGAGGAATTTTCTATGGAAAAAAGTTTTGTTTCTAACCTGTTAATCGGTATCGGCATCAATCCATCCTACCGTGGATATCCCTACCTTACATATATCATCTGCCAAACAACAGCAAACCGTACCGAAATGTTTTTTACCTGCAAATCACTTTATCAGTCTGCTGCCGAATATTTCCATGTATCTCCTGATTCTATCCAGCATAGCATACGGACACTTCTGAATGCTTATTGGAGGCAAGGAAACGGCACTTATTTTTACAGCATAACCGGCTATCCCAACTCGGGACCGCTGCCCCCTAAAGAATTTATTACTGTTCTTTCAGACTATCTCCAACGAACTCATAGGCATTAAGATGCCGAAACGGCTGCTGCACGTATCCGTACAGCAGCCGTTCATTTACGGCAAAAGCCCTATTTCTTTTGCGATTCTATTCGCCGATTTTTTCCATTGAAATCTCTTAATACGCTTCTTGATTTCCTCTACCGATACATCGGAAATCTCCTGCCGGATTCCCAGACGCATTTTGTCTTTCAGCCCTTGTTTATCTCCCAGATGAAAATAGGATGCTGCCTTGCCAAGAACCTCCGGCAGCGACGCCGCATCGGAAGAAATTACCATGGTACCCACTGCTATCGCTTCCAGCGGAGGCATCCCGAATCCTTCGTAAATGGAAGGAAAAATAAAGCAGTCCGCCATATGATATACGTAAGGCAAGTCGTTATCCTCAATAAACCCTGTCACAATAATTTTTCTTCTATATACATCTTCAATCCGGTTCAGGAACTCGTCCATTTTCCATCCTTTGCGCCCTGCCAGCACAAGAGGTATCTCTAACGTCTCCTCTTCCTGCAGCTCTACATATGCCTCTACCAGAAAGGGAAGATTCTTTCTCGGCTCCAGCGTAGCAAGACACAGGATATACTGTTCCGGCAAATGGTATTTATGCCTGATTTCCAGACGTTTGTCTGTTTCCTCTTCCGATAACGGCACCTTTCTGCTTCCAATATAGTCCATAAATACATCAGAAATTCCGCAATAGGCAAGAATAATCTTCTCCCGTTTACAATGGAACTTCTTCATGATGCGCTTTCCCGTAAATTCCGATATCGTAATAATCTTTCTGCTGACCAACAGCGCGTTCCGGATAGAAAGCTTAAAATACCATTCCATATGTTTTTTCATTGTTTCCGGGCAATCCCAGCATGTCAGGTCATGAACCGTATTGTATATTCCTTTATGCCGGAATAAAATAGGGCTCTGAAACGCAAGAAATAAAAAAACGTCCGCCTTTACACTGTAAAGATGAAACGGCATCAGAATCTGGGCAAAAATCAGTTTATTCTCGCCCTTCCATACTTTAACAACAACGTTTTCTCTTCCTCTGTACTTTTTAAATTCCGGATGGATTTTCCTTTTAAACATAAGAATATACGTATTTTCCCTATGCTTATCCATTTCAATAAGTTCCCTGGCTATATTCATAGCATATCGCTCTATGCCAGAAAAATTGTCTGCCAGAGAAGTTAAATCAATTGCTACTCTCATGTCTTTTCTCCATACACTGCTTCCTAAATTTATCAAATCCTAAAAAGCCCAGACAGCATACCAGCATAGAAACCGCCATTCCCGCTGCCCCATAAAAAATTCCCGACCGGAAATGCTCCAGCTTTACAATACTGCCGTTTTTTTCCACCATATACCCTTTGTCTTTGCTGATATGTTCAATCCTGTCATCACCGGAGCTCTTCTCAATTCTCTCCGGATAAACGGCCTTGTCTTTTGGGATGTAAATGATATCATCCAACTGCTCTGCCTGCCTGCCTAATTGTTCCGTCATCTGTGCCATGAACCGTCCATACTCTTCTTCCGTAATATCGCAATACAATTCCAGAATCCGGATGCGGAACCTGTCATAGTTTCTGCTGCTGTGCACGGAAGCCGGAAGAGAATATTCCATAGCGGCTGCCGCTTCCTCCGCCGTCAGCTTCCCTTCCAATCCCGCACCGCGGATAGCCTCGTTTATAATTTCCGGCTTTTCTATCAAAAGCCGGCATTCCTCCATGATTTCTTTTAACCTCTCCTTTGTATTCCCTTCATTAACCGCCTGTACCTCTGCACTCCAGGCATCCACATACAAAAGAGAACTCAGAGGCACCGAAACAAATTCCTTCACTGGTACCGCGGCAAGATAAATCACGGCTATTGCGGTTCCTATTCCCGCGCAGCAGCCCCACTGCCGGAATCTTATTTTCTTTAAGGTTCCCAGAAAATTTTCTTTTTGTATACAGTCTTCCTGTTCCCCGCTGCAGACACCGAAAAGAATTTCTCCCATAAACAGCAGCGACAGATTCATAAAGGCATTGGAAATGAACTGCTCCATAATGCCATATAGCAAAAAGGAAAAGATAATAGCCAGCTCCGGCAGCCGTTCGTCCTGCTTTTTTCCTTTACTGCTCCCTGCCATGCCGCTGTACCTGGCAATCAGCATCGCATATCCTATGCAGAACAATGCGAATATCACAATACCGAAAGTCATAAAAATATAAACATAGCCGTTATCCATAATCACCCAGAAATACGGTACGTCCTTCATTCTGGCGCCAAACAGTGTAATCGGCTGATTTTTTAGAAAATAAGAGGAAAAGGACAGCCTGGCCTGCATCATGATATCCAGCTCCTGCATCAGCGGCCAATCCAAAAGAAACGGTCCCATAAAAGAAAACAGCAGGCATAAAGGCAGCGGCAGCTGGCATAATATCCGCTCCGCCCTATTCATCCTTTTTCTTTTTACTGCATATAAATTCAACAGCAGATATAACGAGGTAACAATTCCCCCGGTATAGCTAAGGGAAAACAGAAACACCAGCAGATTCCCCGCCATCAGTCCCAGCAAATGCCGGATACCATAACGCTTTTCCAAAGTATAACATACAAAAACAACCAGTATAAAATAAGATACGTGAAATATATTTCCTGTACTGTATCCCATTCCCCAGCGGATAACCTCTGTTCCACCCTTTATATGCACATCCAGCGGATTGCTTATCATGCCGAATCCTGCCATAAATACTGTGAACGCAAAAGAACATCCATAAATAACCAGCCCTATACGGAACAGTTTCTTTATGTTCATATCCTTTAGACCGGTTAATGCCAGCACCGTCAGCAAAGTACCCAGCCGTCCCGAATTTCTATAGGAAATAAATGCAGTAAGACACAGCAATACCATCAATGCCGCCTGTCTTATATTATATTTTGTTAAAACCAGCTTACAGCCCACGCAGATGCACGCCGCAGCGCTTAACAGATAATATAGTTTACTTCCGCTGTCAAGACCGATTCCCTTTGCAAAAACCATAAGCCCGAAAAAAAGGTAATAGGACCATTCCTTTATTTTATTTTTTTCCATTTCTTATTCCTTGCAGCTTTCACGGCACTAAATCTATTGTCTCCCAATACTATAATATTCTACATCCTTTTCCTTCATTTCCTTCACATCATATACATTTCTCCCATCATATACCAAAGGAGTCTGCATCAGTTCCTTATAGCTCTGTGCCGGAACCTCTTTAATTTCCTTCCATTCCGTAAAAATAAAACAAATATTAGCCCCCTTCAGCGCGTCCTCCGGTTTGCTGACATAGGTGATTTTTCCTTTGCCCACAGTTCCTTCCGGAAATCTTTTCTTAAAATTGTCCGCCGCCACCGGGTCATAGGCATAAACCTCTGCCCCGTTTTTTAACAGCAATTCCACATTGTCAATAGCAGGCGCCTCCCGCAAATCATCCGTCCCCGGCTTAAACGCCAGACCCAGCACAGCCGCTTTCAGTCCCTGGAACGTAATCATCCTGTCGCTGGCCTTCTGGAACAGTCTTGTTTTCTGTCTGGCATTGACTGCCACTGCCGCTTCTACCGTCTCCAAATGATAGCCTGCTTTTTCCGCAAGAAATTTCAAAGCCTTTGTATCTTTAGGAAAGCAGCTGCCGCCATATCCGATTCCCGCTTTTAGGAAATTAGCGCCGATTCTGGCATCATAGCTCATTCCCTTTGCCACATCTTCAATGTCGGCTCCCACCAGCTCGCAAAGATTGGCAATATCGTTCATATAAGATATTTTCAAAGCCAGAAAATCATTGCTGGCATATTTTATCATCTCCGCACTCCTGCGGCTGACCGATACCACCGGAAGATGAAAGGGCTCATATATTTTCATCAGCAGCTCCTCTGCCTCTTTGCTTTCCGTACCGATAATAATTCTTGCCGCATGCAATGTATCATGCACCGCCGAACCCTGTGCCAGAAATTCCGGATTAGAAGCCACCTCCACTTTTACATCGTGAATCAGGAAATCCTTGATAAACTGTTCTACCTTATCATTGGTTCCCACCGGCACCGTAGACTTGACCACTACCAAGCAGTCCTTTTCCAGTGATTCCGCAATCTGTCTTGACACAGTGGCAATATAATTCAGATTGGCAGAACCGTCAGGCTGCTCGGGAGTTCCCACCCCGATGAAAATGGCATCCGCATCCTTATAGGCATCTTTGTAATCCACCGTATAATGAAGCCTGCCTGCCCCGTTGTTTTTCTTCATCAGTTCTTCCAGACCTTCTTCATAAATAGGGGAAATGCCGGACTCCATTAATTTGACCTTATTCTCGTCCACATCCACGCAAGTAACATCATGTCCCACTTCTGCAAAACATACACCCGCTACCAATCCTACATATCCTGTTCCTGCTACTACCAGCTTCATCTCTTTTTCTCCTTTACTCTTTTCCCATTCGTTTTTCTTTAAAAAAATCAATCAGCACAATTTTTTCTTCCAGCGCCTATAAACCGCCATTCCCGGAACATAAGCCAGATAAAACAATATCTTCGAATCCAGCTCTCCTGCCGCCTCCCCAAAGCCAATTCCTGCAAATCTAGAATAAACAGCATACAGCAAAGTCATTTTAACCCTTGTTTTCAGACATACTCTTTTATCATTCATAAACAGTCTGGAGCGGAGCATCATTCCCCTGGGAGAATATATCTTCATGGCTCTTCCTGTTCTGGTAAGCCCGCCTTCCAAATAGTCGCAAATGTAAATCCCTTTATTAATGTGCACCATGTCATATTTTTGCGACATTACAATCCAGACTGCGTCCTCCGGCATAAACCTTTCGCCGGGATACTCCTGGAAAGGAAATTCCCGCAGTATGGAGGTGTAAAACACTTCTGCCTTATCCCCTCCTATATTTCCGTTAATTCTTGTTTCCACATAATTGCTGATATATTCATCCTTCGGAAAATATGCGGTATTCACTCTTCCGTCCGAATAATGACGTAAAAAACAATAACCGCAAAGTTTTTTTTCTTTTTTCTGTCCTTTGTACTTTTCCGCATAAGCCAGAACGGTTTCCACTGCGTCCTTTGTCAGATAATCGTCGCTGTCTACGATGAATGTCAGTTCCTGTTCTATCTTACGGATTCCGGCGTTTAGAGCCGTATGCTTTCCCCCGTTCTCCTTCCTGATAAATCCAATCCGGATCTCCCCCAGCTCCATCCATTCCCTTACCAGAGTTTCTGTCCCGTCCGTACTCCCGTCGTCTACCACCAGCCAGAAAAAATCTTTGCAGCTCTGTTCCTTCAAGCTGGCATAAAGTCTCTTCATCGTCTCTTTTCTATTATAAGCCGGAGTAAGAATTGCCAGCCTTGTCCCAGACGCTTCTTGCATTCTCTCAGTCCCTTCTTTCATACCGCTC
This sequence comes from Lachnospiraceae bacterium, assembly GCA_003488965.1. GTDB lineage: Bacteria > Bacillota > Clostridia > Lachnospirales > Lachnospiraceae > Kineothrix. The sequence continues at coordinate 6,454 of DNJW01000131.1, forward strand.
CAATATTTTCATTACACTGGCATAATATTTATCAAACTGAAAATCCTTCTTCACATGCTCATATGCCTTCCGTCCCATAGCCGTCAGTTTTTCCTTATCACTGATTACCAGTTCTATTTTCCGGCTCAGGTCTTCGACGCTTTTATCCTGAAAAATATATCCGGTTTCTCCCGGAATAATATAGCTTGCTGTTCCGTTGTCCGTTCCCCCGATGGCAGGAACAGAAAAAGCCATCGCCTCCAAATGGCTGACCGCCCCCGGTTCCCCGGTGCTTGGAATCACAAATAAATCCGCTTTTTTATATTCTTCCTGTATCTGTTTTTGATTCAGGTTCGTATATAGGCTGACCGTTCCCTCCAAAGAATGCTCCCTGAGGTATTTTTTCACCCGGCCATAATATTCTTTATGAAAATCATTGGAAAGCTCCCCCGCAATGTTCAAACGAATATCCGGATATTTATCTATAAGCGACTCCACCGCTTGAATTAACAGAAAATGGTTTTTCCTCTCCTGGTACTTTCCCACGGCAAAAATATGAATCTTTCCTCCTTGAAAATACTCTTTTTCCTCCGGGGATACCTGAGGCTCCATCAGATAAGGAGCAAAAAAAGCATTTTTATCCCTGACCTTCCCCTTTGTTTCCGTACCGATTACCATAGAAGGTGTAAGGCGCAAGGCAGGAGTCAGTTTTCTTACAATCCTATGGGGCAAATCCGTTTTCGGCGCTTCTCCCCATACCGGATTCATCATGTAGAGACATGCCGGTATGTGATAATGTTTACACAGTGCATTGGTACAAATGGAATACAAGGAACGTTCCCGCATAATCACAATATCCGGCCTGAACTCTTTCATCTGCCTCGCCAGCCGGAAAATCGGCGGAAATCCGCATTTTATCTTCAAATCAATGGCCGCCGGATTATGCCTCGCCAATATATGAACATAAACATAATCAATCATGCGGTAAAGCCTGGAATATCCGATTACAACAGGCCTGATATTGGTATAATCTTCTATTTTTCCTGCATACTGGCTGCAGAACAGCACTTCGTCCCCATGCTCCTGCCATCCCTTTACAATGGCGTTCTGATTCGTATGATATCTATGGGACATATACATGACTCTCATAAATTCCCTGCTCCTTCCGCCGCCCGCAGCATAAGATCCGCAATTTTTCCAATAGAATATTCATCCCGTATCCGGGCGGCATTGGCTGACATCCTGGCAGCCAGCTCTTCATCTCCTGCCAGACGGCCCATGGCATCCGCCATCGCCTCCGCATCGCCCACAGGCACCAGCAGACCGTTTACTCCCGGCTCGATATACATCCGGCAGCCCCCAATCGGGCAGTCCGTAGCGATTACGGGAAGCCCTAATGCCAGCGCTTCTACCATGGAATTGGAAATCCCTTCATAATTGGAAGAAAGAACAAATATACTGCTTTCCCTTATCTCCATATCCACCCGTTTGGAAAAACCATGGAAAACTACCTTCCGGCCAATCCCCAGTTCTTCCGCATATTCCTTCAATTCCTTTTCCAGCGGTCCCTTTCCGAAAAAATGGAGGGTATAACCGTCATACCGTTTTTCGAAAATCGAAAATGCTTCTATTAACATACGCTGGTTTTTCACCGGCTGCAGCCTTCCTGCCGTTACAATTTCTTTTTTTCTTTTCCCGTTATATACCCCCGCCAGCTCATCGGACACCGGATTGCCAATGACACAGGCTTTCTTTTGCAGGCTTTTGGGAAAACACTTCACTCCGTCCTCCGTCTGACAGACCAGACATTTGGCAAAGCGGTAAAAAAAATTCCGATACGGCTTGTGGTCGCATGTCTGTGGGTCCGTTCTTTCCGATACGAGCATATTCCGCTTCATGAACAGCGTGGAAAGTACAACAAAGCCTGTACCGATTGTGCTGAAAGAAAAAATCAGGCATCCTTTATTTTGTCTAAAATATTGTCTCATGCGGATGAGCCGCTGCAGCCGTACCGCAAGGCTTCCTTTGGAAGGCATTGCCGCACTATATGTTTCTACCCGATTATCCAAAGGATAGGCATATTCATTTCCGGCAAAGGTCAGGATTCCCACTCCAATCCCTCTCCTCACATATTCGTTTGCCAATAGTGTAATTACCTTTTCCGTGCCGCCGCCCGCCATATCCGGCACTACAAAAACAATTTTCAAATCAGCCTTTTTCATACTGCCTTTTCCTTCCGGATGACCTTGCCGCCTCCCACTTCGTAAACCACATCCGCATTTTTAATGGTTGTCAGCCTATGGGCAATAATCAGCATTGTCTTGCAGCCTTTCAGCTGGTCGATGGACTGCATTACCGCTTCTTCTGTCTCCGTATCCAGCGCCGAAGTCGCCTCATCCAATACCAGAATCTCCGGGTCATGATACAGCGCTCTTGCAATACCGATACGCTGCCTCTGTCCTCCCGACAGTCTTACGCCCCTGTCGCCCACAGCAGTTTCCAGCCCCTGGGGTAAATTTTCCACAAATTCCATAAGCTGGGCTTTTTTCAGCGCTTCAATCACCGCCTCTTCATCAATTTCCTCTTTTGGAATGCCGAAAGCTATGTTATTGCGGATTGAATCGTCCGACAAATATATGGTCTGGGGAATATATCCGATTTCCTTCTGCCATGTACGCTTATACCGGTTAATGTCCAGGTCATCCGCCTTTATCCTGCCGTATTGAGGCGACAATAACCCTAGAATAATGTCTACCATGGTAGTTTTTCCCGCACCGGAAGCCCCTACAAATGCCACTGCCTGTCCTTTTTTAATTTCAAAATTCACACCGTCTATCACATTCTCTTCCGTATTCGGATAATGGTACTTTACATTGGAAATCTTTATTCTGTCTTTAAATTCCCAATCCAGCGCTTCGCCCTTTTCTTCCCTCTGCTCGTCGGCAATATCCTTTAAATCATTATAAATCAAATCCACGGAAGGCGCCGAATACAGAATGCAGCTTAAATGCTCGTTAATCTTTCCTACCGCAGGCAGCAGCTTGAAAGCGGCTACCGCAAATACAGCCAGCTGGGACATGTACTCCACAATATCCTTCTGCCCATAACGCATTTTCAGAATAATTGCCAGCAAAAGCCCCGTCATACAGACGGTCTCCACCACATGTTTAGGAAGCATTCCTATCAGCCGGTTCAGCCGGAGTCCTCTTACATATCTGGTAAAATATGTATCATACTCTTCTATAAAATATTGTTCCCTGTTTAATATCTTAATTTCTTTAATTCCGCCCAATGCCTGATTCATCCATTGGTACAGCTTCCCTTTATAATTCTGGCTTTCTTTTCCGATACTTTTGGAAAACTTTCTGGATATACCGGTAAAAACACCGACGCAGACCAGCAGCAGGCCTACCACAATCACTGTAATCGACTGGCTCACAAAAAAAAGATAGACTCCTAATACAACACAGACAGCCAGCTCCGCAAATAATTCCAGAAGATGAATAATACCTTTGGCAAATAAGTCCGTATCCTCCTGCAGGCTCCTTTGCAAAACGGCAATATTTTTATTCAAATGGAAGGAATAGGGTTCCTCCATATATGCGGTAAGAAGCCTCACTGACAGTTTTTTCTGCATATTATAAGAGAATTTATACATCCAGTTTTTTTCCAAAGACAAGTAAATATTTTTTACCAGATAAATCGCTATAATCAGCACTGCCAATGCAATAAGCAAATCCTTCTCCGATGTAAAACGGAATGCCTGGTAAATATAATCCAAATAGACTTTTTCATGAATGATTGCCGGGTTCGTAATAATTTCTATAAAAGGCGAAAAGATAGACACTCCCAGCAATTCCATAAAACTGCCGAGAACTACTGCCCCAAGCAGCAGAATCAGAAATATTTTATCTTTCCTTGAGAAAATATAATTAATTTTTGCAAACATATGCGCTCCTTTTATATCAGTTCTCTTTTAATCTGTTCTAAATATTCCGTGTATCCGGCAGCCAGATTTGCTTCTTTTCCTTCCACACCGTGCTTGGGCAAAGATACTTTATCCACACTTCCCTGCAAATACCACTCATACTCCATATCCAGATTGCCAATATCGATAACCCTATATCCCTTTAAAAACAATTCTTCCGCCACAAATTTTGCCGTGATTCCTAAGGATAATAAAAACAGCCTGTCCGTGGAATAGCTGCTGCAAGCCTCTATAATCTTATCCAAAACTCTCATCGCATTGCTGGAAGGACAAATAATCCTCTCTACACTTCCTGCCAATTCAAACAAATCATTTCCGACGCCATTATGAGTCCTGGTTCCTTCCACTACCACAATATCCTTCCCCATCCAAATCCGCTTTATCTTCTCAATCCAATTTTTACATGGCCTTTTATCCTCAAACACGTAATAAAATCTCGAAAAAGAAGTATTGGCATAAATCCGGTCCGGATTGCAATATTGTTCATACACTTTGCGGTAGAAAAAAAGATGCTCCTTCCAAAACTTCCGGCTTTTTTCCTGATAACCCTCTACTCCGCCAAAAATACCCTGCAACGATACCATCAAACCGTCATATTGATAGGAAATAATCCGTTTCAGTCCGTCGGCTATTTCCTGGGATGCTTTCTGAAGCTTAATATCGCTTCCCCTCAGCACTACCATTTCTCCGTCGCCGAACCGCACCAGACTTTTATCCGTACGGATTAATTCCTCTATGGTTTCATCTACCGACTGCACTCTTATATGGTTTTTCAAAATGTTTTTCCGATACAGCCAGTATACAAAATTGGATAATATCTCTTTTAATACATCTTTCATACAAATCTCCATGCCGCTTCCGGCAGTACAAACTATTAACGGGAAGAATGCCGGATTTCATTCATACTGTATCTGCCGCCTTTTAAAAATTTATGCTTAATCACCCACCATCCCGGTACCCAGATATACTTATGCATAGCGGGAGATGCGCTTCCAATCATCCAGCAGTTCCTGTCGCATTGCCTTGTGCATCTGCGGACCTCTTGTGCCTGTTCGGAATTCCATAATTCCTCCCAGGACTGTCTTCTAAGGTTCCCCATCACCGCCTTCTCCTTCATTCCGTTGCAAGGAATGACATCGCAAAAGGGATCGATGAAAAAGGCGTTTTTGCTCATGTCGCAGGGCAGCAGCCTCTTATTTCCGTAAATATAGTTAATCAGTCCGTGGTTAAAGTAGGCCCGGAACCATTTTTTCGGGGATTTGCTTTTCAGCAGTTCATTAATCAGCTTCTCAAAATTCTGCGATACCTTTTTCTTATCATCAATCTTATTGTCCGTCTTTCTGAAATAAAAAGAATTATGGAGCGTCGCCGTAGCAAATTCCATACCTAAATCATTGGAAATATTATAAAGAGGAACCAAATCCTCGCAGTTCATATCCTGTACCGTCATGCCAAATCCCACATCGGGATGCCCCATCTCCACTAAGGTTTTCAATGTGGTATATCCCCTGTTGAACCCGTCCGGAATTCCTCTGATTTTATCGTTGGTTTCCTGCAGCCCCTCAATACTGATTCGAATCCCCACCTTAGGAAACTCCTTGCACAGACTGATAATCCGGTCCGTAAAATATCCGTTCGTGGAAATGACAATCCTGTCTGATTTTTTATAAAGTTCTCTTACGATATCAGGAATATCCTGACGGACGAACGGCTCTCCCCCTGTAATATTGGTAAATGCCATCTCCGGCAGTTTACGTATTTCATCCAGCGTTATTTCTTCGCTGGGTTTGCTGGGATCTTTAAAGCAGTCACACATATTACATCTTGCATTGCATCTATATGTTACGATGACCGTTCCATATAATTTTCTTCTCGACATATTCTACCTCTTTTAATTTTCATATAATTTCAGCAGCTTTTTGCAATACTCCTGCAAAGTATCAAAATGCACCTTCCGGCAGGCCGACGTGTATTCTTCCAGCCGCTCCCTTTCCTTCCAGAGCCGCTCTACTTTCCCCTTCAACTCCTGTACATTGCCGCTTTCAAACAATTCGCCCGTTACATTTTCCTCCAGTACCTCCGGTATTCCGCCCAGATTGGAACCGATTACCGGAGTACCGCTGCTGATGGATTCCATCACGGTAAACGGACAGTTTTCATAGCACTCGGAGGGAAAAACCGTAAATCTTGCTTTTGCAATGGTTTCAAACAATTCCCCACCGCTTAAAAAACCTACATTCTCCACATTTTTGCAGCGGCCAATCTGCTCCTCCATAGGACCGGCGCCTGCAAAACGGAACGGAATCCGAGGCAGCTTACTGCATACCTTTAACAGCGTATCTATGCCCTTCTCCAAAGAATATCTTCCGAAATACAAAACATAATCCTCTTTTTCCCGCCCGGCGGCTTCCGGCCTGTCCACAAAATTATGCATCACTATTGTCTTTTGGCGCAGCACCGGATCGGAGTCTAGCTGCTCTTTCATAAAACGGCTGGGACATATAATCACATCTATCTTTTCATAGGTTTTCAGCCTTGCATACAGTGTTCCTTCTACAAATCCCAGCATACTTTTTATCCCGGAACCATGAATACATTTATTTTTCATGCAGCTTATACGTCCCTGTTTCAGACATTGGCTGCACCGCTTTCCCGTCGACGGATTCTGCATCAAATGATTCGGGCAGACCAGCTGACTGTCATGGGCCGTATATACAATCCTAACTTTTTGTCCCGACTTTTTTTCATATTTTCTTATTTCATACAATATAGACGGTGTAATCTGAAAATTGAAATTATTCAGATGAACCGCATCCGGCTGAAAATCCTCTAACACACACCGTATTTTCCGCCTTGCTTCCGCAGAATAGATAATTTTAAAGGGATACAGTATTTTTCGGAGCTTCCCGGTATGGAAATCCATATTCTCCGTATAGCACTCCGCCCGGTTCCCCACAATCCTGCCCTCATGCTCCATCCCAAAATACTGCACCTCATGCCCCGTCCTCTGCAGTTCTTCCCCAATCTTAAAAATATAAGTCTCCGAACCGCCGTTAAGATAAAGGAACTTATTTACAATCAATACCTTCATGCCAACCTCCATGCTGCCGTTTTGCTGCAGCACAAATCTGTGCGGTGAATGCTGTATTTCACGGTTTCTTCCGCATTGCCCCGCAAAATTCAAATCCACACAGAATCATGCCTGACAGTACGCTTCCTATCACAAAGCCGTTTAAATATCTGCGTCCTATCTCCACCCGGACAATATTTCCTCCAAACCCATTCACCGGAGTATCCGCTTCTATCTGTCCTACTATCTGATAAGAAGGATAATCCTTCTCCCAGTCGTCCGTTATATAAAAATATTCTTCCTCTATGATGCTTGCCTGTATTCTGGGAACGATATACCCCTGAGGCATCCGCATCATACAAACCGTACCATAGATACCGGCGGTCAGAATACCGGCTGCAACACAGATATATCCGATTGTCTTTTTCCTCCTCTTAAGTCTGCCCAGTCCATCCCGCAGCCCTTTTCCCCTTCTCTTTATTGACAAAATCTTTCCTTCACACAGTCTTACCCACGGACCAATCCCAATTTCTCTTCCCTTGCCCGCACATTTTCTGTAAAACAGTTCCCCTAAATACAGAAATATCACATTCTTAAAGGATGCATTGAATAAATATGGCTCCATAATTCCCATAAAGCAGATAAAGATAATAATAGCCAGTTCCTTTGCCTTGTTTTCTTTTCCATATACAAAGACCAGATACATATACGCGGCTGACATTAAAATAAAAATAACAATGCCATGGGTAATCAAAAGATAAACATAAGCATTATCCATTGTAACACTGTCTGTAATAATATCTGCAACTTTTACGCCAAATATGCTCAGATTCTCCCGCACAAGAAAAATCTGGGACAGACGCAGTCTCTCGTTCACAATCTTATTAATAACAGAAAAAAGTCTTTCATGGTTTTTTAACAGAACAGAACCCCACAAAGATAGCAGGCAGCAGAAAGGGTAGACGCAAAAACAAGCCGCCCGCTCCAAAACACTCAATTTTTTCCTGCCCGCCGCGTACAGAGCCGTCAGCAAATACAAGGCTACAATCGCTACTCCGGTATAACTGACAGAATAAGCAAAAACCAGAAAATTTCCTGCCATAAGCCCCAGCATCTTTTTCCAGTCATATTTGTCATTCCATATATACACTAAAAAAACAGCCAAAATAAAATAGGATACATGAAGAACATTGGGGTGGGCATAACCAAGCCCATAGCGGAAAATATATCCCAATCCCAGCTTATCGTGCACCTTATATCCCATATCCGCCATATGAAAAAGCGATGTAAAGGTCAGAATACAAAAAGCGCTTCCCCAGGCCCCTAGTCCTACATAAAACGCCCTTTTCACAGGAATATTTTTCATTCCTGTCAGCATCATCATAAATAATAAAATGCCCTTTTCCCCTGACTTTAGATAGGTCAGCGCTCCCAGCCCTAAAAAAAGGATAATGCAAATCATTTCCTTTATGCTGTAGCGGGCCGCTGCCATTTTCCCCGCCCAGAAAAAAACTGCCACTACCAACAGACATTTAAAAACAGACTGTCCATCATATAATCCAATTCCTTTTGCAAACAGCAAAATACCCAAGAAGGTATAATATAAAAGTTCTTCTATAGAAACTTTATTTTCCGAAGTTCTATTTTCTCCCATGGACTGTTCCCATCCGGCCGGAAGAACCTGCTTTTACTTTTCGGTATATTTCCAGCGTCTGCCTTTCCACATCGTCCCAGTTGTATTTATCACATATATACTTCTGGCTGGATGCTTTAAATTCTGCCGTTTTTTCAGGGGAAGCGATTAAAGCCTCCATTTTTTCTTTCAAGTCCTGCACATCGCTTTTTCGGAAATGGCAAGCGTGTTCCCCTACTACTTCCAGATTTTCTGCAATATCGCTTACTAAACAGCAGTTGCCATAGCTCATCGCT
>DNJW01000131.1:15737-16708 GCA_003488965.1 Lachnospiraceae bacterium
GCTAAGAGCCATTCCTTCCACATCGCTGGGCAGAACAAACAAATATGCATTGGAATACAATTCCTCCAGCATCTGCCCCTGGACGAAACCTGTCATCAAAACTCGTTTGTCTTTTGCCGCCATTGCCCGGATTTTTTCCATATATTCCACCGCATGGCTGCTTCCTCCTGCTATCACTAGTTTTTTATCTGTCCGTATCTTCCGAAAAGCTTTCAAAAGATAATGAATACCCTTTTCCGGAACCAGTCTGGCCACAAATAAGATATAACCATCCTTTTCCAGTCCGTACTTTTCTTTTATCAGGCTGCACTGCACAGCTTCCGGCTTATTGATTCCGTTGGGGATATATACTGCTTTTCTTCCGTAAGTATCCAGGAAATACTTCTGTACATTTTCCGACAGGACGATTACCTCGTCCGCATAATCTGCCGCCATCTTCTCGCCGAATTTAATCACTCTGGATGCAAAATTTCCCCATTTTGCCCTCTGCCAGTCCAAACCATGCACAGTTACCACCGTCTTTTTGCCGAACAGTTTGGCAATCCATAGCATTGCACAAGGTCCCTCCGCATGATAGTGGATAATATCAAAACCCCCAAACAATGCCCGTATGGTAGCAAAAAAGGAATAAACAATGGCGTTCAGCTTACTGTTTTCAAAGGTAGGAATAATTCTGATACGTACCCCCTTATAGAACTCCCTTCCTTTTCTTCCATAGTCCTCATCATATTTCTTATCGGATACATGATGGCCATACCTGTTGTATGCCTCTACCTGATGGCCGTCTGCTGCCAGCCGGGAAGCCAGTTCTTCCACCACAATTTCCACCCCGCCTTCCCGGGAGGGAATCCTTTTATGGCCTATCATAACAATCTTCATTTTGCTTCTTTTTTTATCAGTCTTTTTATTCACGAATCAATACCCGTTTCCCATATTCAATGATATCTTGTCTAGTATAGCATATAATTCCT
>DNJW01000339.1 GCA_003488965.1 Lachnospiraceae bacterium
AAAATATTGTATGAAAAAAAGACGTTTGACGGCTATTATTTATCTTTTGCCTGTATTGATTATTATGGCGGTGTTTATGTATATACCAATTATTCAGAATTTTTATAACAGTTTTTTTAATTGGTCGGTATATAAGCCGGGCAGGACATTCGTTGGCTTGAAATACTTTAATGAACTGATCCATGATGAAGTCTTCTGGACCTGTATTATAAATAATACACTGTATGCTTTGATTTCACTCGTGGGACAGGTAGGATTTGGTCTGATCATTGCGGTAATTCTGGAATCCAAAATGATGCGTGGTGTATCCGGCTTTTTCCGGACGGTTTATTTTGTTCCATCGGTTATTTCATTTATGGTTGTCGGCCTTCTCTGGCAGCTGTTCTTTAATCCGAATGTTGGTCCTTTTAATCATATTTTAGCAGCCTTTGGTGTCAATACTTCCAATCTGAATATTCTTGGAAATGCAAATACAGCACTGTTTGGCGTTATCTTTGCTTCCCAGTGGATGTATTTCGGATATATGGCCATGCTGCTGATCGTAGGGATTCAGAAGGTTCCGGAAGAACTTTATGAAGCAGCGGAAATTGACGGTGCAAATGCAGTGAGCAAGTTTTTTCATGTAACCATCCCCAATATTAAAGAAATGATACTGGTTGACTGTATCATTACGGTTGTAGGATCGTTTAAGCTGTTTGATGAAATTTTTATCATGACCAATGGCGGTCCGGGATATGCTTCGGAAGTATTGTCTACCTATCTTTACAGAACGGCATTTCGTTCTGACCAGATGGGCTATGCCAGTTCCATAGCGGTTGTTCTTTTTGTTATTACCTTTACACTTTCTCTGATCCAGATAAAGATATCCCGTACAGGAGAAGAATAGGAGGAAGAAATAATGAACAGACATATAAAACAGAGAACGTTAAAAATAATTACATGGATTTTTCTTTCCCTTCTTTCATTGATGATTATTATTCCGCTATGCTGGATGGTGATTTCCGGATTCAAGAGTAACGGAGATCTCTTTACGAACAGTTTTGGATTTCCTAAGGAATGGCTGGTGGGAAATTATACACTGGCATGGAAGGTCGGTGTTGGAAAATATTTTGTAAACAGTGTGCTTGTTACGGTGGTTTCTACTGTTCTAACTGTTTTTTTCAGTGCAATGGCAGCATTTGCGTTGACCAATCATCGACTTGCCTTTAAGGGGCGTCAGGTTGTTTTTGTGTTTATTCTGGCAGGTCTGATGCTGGCCCCGCAGGTAAGTGTTATCCCGCTTTTTAAAATGCTGACAAACCTGAAACTGTATAACACCTACTGGGCAATGATCGTACCTTATGTTGCATTTCGTATTCCGTTTGCCGTATTTCTGATGCGGGCATATTTTCTGGGACTTCCGGTATCTCTGGATGATGCAGCCTATATTGACGGATGTAATTCTTTTGGTGTTTTCCGAAAGATCGTTCTTCCGTTAAGCAAACCGATCCTTGCATCGGCTGCACTTCTTACCGCCATGTATGACTGGAATGAATTTATGATGGCAATGATCTTTACATCAAATGATGCTATTCGGACGATTCCGGTTGGTGTTATGAATCTGACAGGAACACTGCGTACGGAATGGGGAACACTGATTGCAGCACTGACCTTATCCGCGATTCCTATTATTATTGTATTCTTTATTTTTCAGAAACAGTTTGTGCGTGGTATTGCGGCAGGAAGTATAAAAGGATAATTCTTACGGAAGGTAAAGCATTCTCCTTCCGTTCAAAAAATCAGGAGGAAAATATCATGAAAAATTTAAAAACAGAACAAATAGCAGTTTCTAATTTCCCATATTATAAATATTCTATGGAGTATGCATTGGATTCGCTGGAGCGAATGGGAGGAAAAAATCTGGAGCTTTATGCATGTGATCCCCATTTTCATGTGGATGACAGCAATCTGGCAGACGTAAAAGCTGTGAAGAAAAAGATAGCAGATCATGGATTAAAGGTCGTATGCTTTACACCGGAACAGTGCAATTATCCGGTTAATATTGCGGCAAAAAATCCCCGGGCGAAAAAAAGAAGTCTGGAGGTTTATGTAAAATCCATGCAATTTGCGGCGGAACTGGATTGTCCGCTTTGTCAATTCCTGTCAGGTTTTGGCTGTCTGGATGAAAAGGATGAAAGTATCTGGCAGAGAAGCGTAGAATCTATGGCTTATCTGGCAGAGATTGCCGAGGGTTATGGGCTGGAGATCGCGCTTGAAACATCACCAAAGGCATATACCTGTCTGACTGATTCGGCAAAGATCACGCAGATGATTGAAGAAATTGGTTCGCCTGCAATAAAAGGAATGATTGATACAGCGGTTCTTGGATATAGCAATGAAACGATTCGGGATGCTATTGAAAGACTGAAAAACGGAAGCCTGATCAGACACGTTCATGTAGGAGATGGAATTCCAAACGGGCATTATATTCTGGGAGAAGGAAAGCTGGATCTGACAGGCATGATGAAAGCGCTGGATGAGATTGGTTATTCCCACGCGTTGAGTCTGGAAATATTAAATCCTCTCTATGTTTCCAGCGCTGAACATGCTATGAAAACTTCTTTTGAGTGGCTGAAGAGGTGTATTGAAGAGAACTGATAATCAGCAGGGATCTGGTTTCTGCCATTCTATTTCCAATCACGCCAAGGAGCGCCAGCCCCTTGGCTTTTTCATGGTGGGAAGCTTTCTTTGAAAAAGTAGTAAAGCGGTCTTAGGCATCCAGATTAGAAAGAAAATTTCCGGATACAGACAAAGGGGTACTGATGGTAAGGAAAGCATTGGGATCTATGGAGTGTACGATTTTTTTGACGGAGGTCAGTTCATATTTGGAAACGACGGTCATGCGGATATAGCGTTTGTTGTGAGAATACTCTCCATATCCCTGCCAGGTGGTAACGCCTCTGGTTAGCTCTTGAATCAGAGCAGGACCGATCTCTTCATGGTCGGAAATGATGAAGACACAGATCTTGATATTTTGATAGTGTGCTTTATCCATCGCTAGACTCATGGCAACTGCATATACGGCAGAATAAATGGTGATATCCAGATTTTTCGTGCAGGCACAGTAGAGGTATACAAAAAAATTGATCAATAGAGAGACTTTGCCTACGCTGAAATTAGGGAATTTTTTTGCACAGTACATGCCTATAATGTCCAGACCTCCTCCAGAACTGCCATAACGAAGGGTAAGACCGATTCCAAAACCGGCAAGGGTTCCTCCGATGATCACACTAAGAAGAGGATCTGAGAAAAGAGGCTCAGAGGGTACAGGTAGAAAAGTCATACAGAGAGACTGAAAGCAAACCGTGGCTATGGTACGATAAAGAAAACTATGTCCGAGGTGAAAATAGGCAAGGATAAACAGGGGGACGTTCAGCAGCCAGAAAATGCTTCCGGTCAGATCCACCCCTTGGGGAATTGGAAAATGAATATAATGAAGCAGATCCTGAATAATCTGTGAGATCCCGGTGACGCTCCCGCAGTACAGATTGGAAGGAACGAGAAACATACAGTAGGATGCGGAAAAAAGAAGCGCCCCCAAAAGACCGATGATAAAATTATGTGCTTTGACAGAATACTTTTTTTTCATAAGAACCTCCTAAAAAAAGAAGCGGATGAAAAGTATCCGCTCCTTTTGCTTTTTTATGTATATTAATACTCTAATTTCCACATGTAGCGTCTCTGAGACAGCGGGTGATTGCGGACAATTGCCAGCTGTTCTGCATAAACACGTAATACGCCTGTGAGTAACATAGGGTTGAAATACTCGCATACGGAAGATGGAATCACGGAGCCGAGACCAAAATCTTTTCCATCAACAACGGAAGTCTTAGCGCTGAATCGCTCCAGGAACGCTAATGCTCTGGAATCCATGGCTCTGGTACGTCCTTCATTCATCAGAAGAAGGAAAGGAACATCTTTGTCTACGATTTCAAATGGACCATGGAAGAATTCACCGTCATGGAAGGAACCGGAATTCATCCACTGCATTTCCATAAGTAGACAGATAGAGAAGGAGTAAGCCACCTCATGGGTTGCACCAGAGCTCATAACATAGATAACAGGAGCATCCTTGTAGCTTTCTGCAAATGCTTTTGCAGTGGGAAGAACAAAAGAAACGGCCTGCTCAATTAAATCATAGATCTTTTCAAAGCCGGTCTGCATATCTTCATAGTTTGCATAGCCCTCATATTCATTCAGAATTTCAACAGCAAGATCCAGAACGTTTGTCATTTTTTCCAGTTTTGCTGCGTAATTTTTTTCGAATCCATGAACAATAACATAATGAGCGGCATGTGCCAGTGGAGAATCGCCATTATGGGTAACGGCAACGACCTGTGCGCCGAGTTCCAAGGCTTTTTTAGATGCAGCAACCGTTTCCGGAGTGTTCCCTCCAAGAGAACAGGTGATCACGATACTGTCCGGACCTACTGCGGCGGGCGTTGCGTAAACAAATTCATTTGCTGTGTAATGACCGGTACGCAGCTCTTTTGCGTTGGCATCCAGAAAATATTTTGCAGGATAGAGTTCGGATTTGGATGCACCGCAGCCAACGAAGTAAACAGATTTGATATGAGGACAGGTATTTTTGATTTTTTTTACGATTTCCTTTGGTGTCATATTGGATTATCCTTTCTTTTTGATTTTTGTCTGTATGCAAACATTATATAACGATATAATACAAATGTCAATTCAAAGGT
>DNJW01000102.1:0-6109 GCA_003488965.1 Lachnospiraceae bacterium
AAATCAGAGTTTTGCAATTGCCTATTTTAGGTTATGATTTAGCTTGGTTTTGAGTGTCAGCAGGACATCTTCGGGTACACGCAGATTGCCGTAGCCGGTTGCCAGCTCCAGACCGGGCTTGGTGGCGCCGTGGAAATCAGAGCCGCCGCTGATACATAAGCCGTATTTTTTGGCCAGCGAACGCATATGGCGTTCGTCATTTTGGTGGTAAGTACTATAAATAGCTTCAATGCCAATCAGTCCGTCTTCGGTAAGGAGTTTTACCAGCGCATCCAGCGCTTCTTCGCTCATATGATAAAGAGGCGGATGGGCAAGTATGGGCAGTCCGTTGGCTTTCAGGATGAGCCGTACTGCCTGGGAAGGACTTACCTTTTCTCTGGGGACAAAGCATTTGGCATGGTCGCCGATATAGAGTTCAAAAGCTTCCGGCATGCTTTTCACATATCCGTGGCTGAACAGATATTTTGCATAATGTCCCCTGGTGATAACAGAGCCGGGGAAAGTTTCCTGAAGCTGACGGTAAGAGATATCGATACCCTCCTGCTGCAGATTGGCGCACATTTTCCGGTTCCGGAGGATACGGGAATCTACAAAGGACTGAATCTGCTGTTTGAAAAAGGGAGCTTCATAGTCAATATAAAGCCCAAGAATATGGATGTCTTTCCCATTATATTCTGTGGAAAATTCGATGCCGGGGATTACTTCCAGAGGAAGAATCTGCTTTCCGGCAGGGAAAGAGGGAATATCGCCGCTGTCCAGATTATGGTTGTGAAGCGCGGCCGCTTCCATAGCTTCGGAAAGCCCTGCCGTCGTATCATGGTCGGTGAGGGCAAAGGCCGAGAGTCTTTTTTCCACAGCAAGGCTTACCAGCTGGGCAGGCGCCATGCTTCCGTCAGATTTATTGGAATGTACATGCAAATCTACAATATTCATTGCAGCCCTATCTCCTTTCAAAACAGCAGGAATACCTCAGATTTTAGTTGTCATCCTCAGTATTTTGGCTGGTATATACGGTACGTTTTCTAGCCATTTCATCGTTGGCCAGGTATTCGTCATAGGTGGTAATTTTGTCTATCAGCTGTCCGTTGGGAAGGATTTCCATAATGCGGTTGGCGGTTGTCTGTACGAACTGATGGTCATGGCAGGCAAAAAGCTCAATGCCTGGAAATTTTATCATGCCGTTGTTAAGGGCTGTAATGGACTCCATATCCAGATGGTTCGTAGGTTCGTCCAGGATGAGGCAGTTGGCGCCGCTAATCATCATTTTGGAAAGGAGGCATCTGACTTTTTCTCCCCCGGAAAGGATGTTGACTTTTTTCACGCCGTCTTCTCCGGCAAAAAGCATGCGGCCTAAGAATCCGCGGACATAGGTAACGTCTTTGACGGGAGAATAGCCGGTGAGCCAGTCTACAATAGTATAGTCGTTGTCAAATTCTTTCGTGCTGTCCTTGGGAAAATATGCCTGGGAGGTTGTTACGCCCCATTTATAAGTGCCTTCATCGGGTTCCATTTCATCCATCAGTATCTGGAAAAGGGTGGTTTTGGCAAGCTCGTTGCTTCCTACAAAGGCGATTTTGTCATTATGGCCTACGGTGAAGGAAATATTGTCGAGAACCTTTACGCCGTCTATGGTTTTGGAGATTCCTTCTACGGTAAGCACTTCATTGCCGATTTCACGGTCCGGACGGAAATCAATATAAGGATATTTTCTGCTGGAAGGCTTTATTTCTTCCAGTTCAATTTTTTCCAAGGCCCGCTTTCTGCTGGTTGCCTGTTTGGATTTGGAAGCATTGGCGGAAAAACGGGAAATGAATTCCTGCAGTTCCTTGATTTTTTCCTCCTTCTTTTTATTGGCTTCTTTCATCTGTTTGATAAGAAGCTGGCTGGATTCGTACCAGAAATCATAGTTGCCGGCATACAGCTGGATTTTGCCATAGTCGATATCGGCGATATGGGTACATACCTTATTCAGAAAATAACGGTCGTGGGATACGACGATGACTGTATTTTCAAAATCAATCAGGAAGTCTTCCAGCCATGCGATGGCATCCAGGTCGAGATGGTTTGTAGGTTCGTCCAGAAGAAGAATATCCGGATTGCCGAAAAGTGCCCTGGCGAGCAGAACCTTTACTTTTTCGTTGCCGTTTAAGGTATTCATAACGCTGTAGTGAAGGTCTGTGCCGATACCGAGCCCGTTTAAAAGCATGGCGGCATCCGATTCGGCTTCCCAGCCGTTCATTTCCGCAAATTCTCCTTCCAGTTCGCTGGCACGGATACCGTCTTCGTCGGTAAAATCTTCTTTCGCATAGATAGCGTCCTTTTCCTTCATAATCTGGTAGAGCCGTTCATTTCCCATGATAACAACGTCCATAACCGGATATTCGTCATATTTGAAATGATCCTGTTCCAACACGGACATGCGCTGTCCGGGAGTGATAAAGACATCTCCGTTGGTTGTCTCCAGCTTGCCGGATAATATTTTAAGAAATGTGGACTTGCCGGCACCGTTGGCTCCGATAAGCCCATAGCAGTTCCCTTCGGTGAATTTAATATTTACGTCTTCAAATAAAGCCTTTTTGCCCAGTCTTAAAGTAACATTGTTTGCACTAATCATATTAAAACCTCTTATTTTCTATATTTTTCATTTCTTTTACCTACTCATATCATTATACACAAAACCGATTTTTTTTCAATCTGGAATGTAATGTTACATTCCCTGATTTGATTCGGGCTGGAATATGGATTGCCTGCCGCAGAAAACAGAGAATGGACAATACCGGTAAATATATGATATACTTACTCCGATTAGAAAGCACTGCCGGTAACGGCAAAGAGAAAAAAGCTGCGGAGGAAGTAAATGTCAGGGATAGAGCAGAGTAAAATAAGGAATTTTTGCATTGTAGCGCATATTGACCATGGGAAGTCTACGCTGGCGGACCGGATTATAGAAAAAACAGGACTTTTGACGAGCAGGGAAATGCAGGCCCAGGTGCTTGACAATATGGATTTGGAAAGGGAACGGGGTATTACGATTAAAGCCCAGACTGTCCGTATTATTTATCAGGCAAAGGACGGGGAAGAGTATGTCTTTAACTTGATTGATACGCCGGGGCATGTGGATTTTAATTACGAGGTAAGCAGGAGCCTTGCGGCTTGCGACGGGGCAATCCTGGTGGTGGATGCGGCCCAGGGAATAGAGGCTCAGACACTGGCCAATGTGTATCTCGCTCTGGATCACGATTTGGATGTGTTTCCGGTTATTAACAAGATTGATTTGCCCAGTGCCCAGCCCCAAAGGGTGAAGGATGAGATTGAGGACGTTATCGGTCTGGAGGCACAGGACGCGCCGATGATTTCTGCAAAAAACGGGATCGGTATTGAAGAAGTGCTGGAAGCGGTGGTGAAGAAAATACCGGCGCCTTCGGGCAGCCCGGACAATCCCCTGCAGGCGCTGATTTTTGATTCTCTGTATGATTCTTATAAAGGGGTTATTGTATTTTGCCGCATAAAAGAGGGAAAAGTGAAAAAGGGGACGGAAATACTGATGATGGCCACGAAAGCTAAGGCGGAAGTGGTGGAAGTGGGTTATTTCGGACCGGGGCAGTTTATTCCCTGCGAAGAACTGTCGGCCGGTATGGTAGGGTATATTACCGCTTCCATAAAAAACGTAAAGGATACGGCAGTAGGAGATACGGTAACGGATGCGAAAAACCCTTGCGCGGAGCCGCTGCCCGGATATAAGAAGGTAAATTCCATGGTATTTTGCGGCATGTATCCGGCGGACGGGGCAAAATACCCGGATTTGCGCGATGCTCTTGAAAAACTGCAGTTAAACGATGCGGCGCTGCAGTACGAACCGGAGACATCGGTAGCTTTGGGATTCGGTTTCCGCTGCGGTTTTCTGGGGCTGCTGCATCTGGAAATTATTCAGGAAAGGCTGGAGAGGGAATATAACCTGGATCTGGTGACTACAGCGCCCGGCGTTATTTACCGTGTGCATAAAAATAACGGGGATATGATTGAACTGACTAATCCTGCCAATCTTCCTGACCCGTCGGAAATTGCTTATATGGAAGAACCGGTTGTCAGTGCGGAAATTATGGTAACAACGGAATTTATAGGTCCTATTATGGAACTGTGCCAGGAGCGGAGGGGACGGTATCTCGGCATGGAATATATGGAAGAAACAAGGGCACTGTTAAAGTATGAGCTGCCGTTAAATGAGATTATTTATGATTTCTTTGATGCCCTGAAATCCCGTTCCAGAGGATATGCTTCCTTTGATTATGATTTAAAGGGCTATGAGGAATCGAAGCTGGTGAAGCTGGATATTCTGATTAACCGGGAGGAGGTAGATGCGCTTTCTTTTATTGTGCATGCGGACAGCGCGTATGACAGAGGAAGAAAGATGTGCGAGAAGCTGAAGGACGAAATTCCGAGACATCTGTTCGAGATTCCGATTCAGGCAGCCGTGGGAGGAAAAATTATTGCCAGAGAAACGGTAAAAGCGATGCGCAAGGATGTGCTGGCAAAATGTTACGGCGGCGATATTACAAGAAAGAAGAAGCTGTTAGAAAAGCAGAAAGAAGGAAAGAAGCGGATGCGCCAGATTGGAAATGTAGAGATTCCGCAGAAAGCATTTATGAGTGTTCTGAAGCTGGATGACAAGTAAGAAGTATTATTTGCTTCGGACAGGGATGGAAGGGCAGGCAGCGTTCCTGTCATGGATGGTTTGTGCCGGAGCGTCGCAAATAAGCCTTTATGTCAGATGGAAATTTGAGATTTGGGTTGCCCCGTCGCGCAAATGCTCCGGAATGGAGATTGTTATGAGAAAGATAGAAATCTATATTCATATTCCCTTCTGTGTGCGGAAATGTTTGTATTGCGATTTTTTATCTTTTCCGTCCGGGGAAAAGGAGCGGGAGAGATATCTGGACGCATTGCTTTGGGAAATAGAGACACAAGCCCCTAAGTATAGGGATTATGAGGCGGACAGCGTGTTTATTGGGGGCGGAACGCCGACTGTCCTGACAGGAGAACAGCTTGGCAGGATTATGAGAGGAATAAAGGCAGGATTTGCTTTCGGAAAAAACCCGGAGATTACGGTAGAAGCGAATCCGGGAACGGTGGACAGAGGGAAGCTGGAAGAGAGCCTGAAAGCAGGCATAAACAGAATCAGCATCGGCGCCCAGTCTTTGAATGACAGGGAACTGGAACTGCTGGGAAGAGTGCACTTATCGGAGGATTTTTTCAGGGCATACCGTCTGGCAAGAAAAGCGGGATTCCAAAACATTAATGTGGATATGATGGCTGCACTGCCCGGACAGAAGCTGGAAGGATATCTGGACGGATTAAAAAGGGTAACAGATTTGGAACCGGAGCATATCTCTGCTTACAGTTTAATCGTGGAAGAGGGTACTCCCTTTTACGAAAGATATGGAAGAGAAGGAAAAAGGGAGAAAGGAACGGAAGAACTTCCGGGAATTCTTCCGGGAATACTTCCGGGAATTCTTCCCTCAGAAGAAGAAGAACGGCTGATGTATGAACGGACGGGAGAGCTTCTGGCAGCCCAGGGATATGGACGGTATGAGATATCCAATTATGCCCGACCGGGATATGAATGCAGGCATAATATCGGGTATTGGAAACGGCATGATTATGTGGGCTTTGGGCTGGGAGCCGCTTCTATGGTGGAGAATGTGCGGTGGAAGAACTGTACGGATATGGAAAGATATCTGCACTGTATGGAGGCCCGGAAGGGGCAAAGAGAAGGAACTTCAGAAGCGGATGCGGCGGAAGGGATACAGGAGGAACGGATTTTTCTAAGCGTGAAGGAGCAGATGGAGGAATATATGTTTCTGGGTCTGCGGCTGACGGAAGGGGTCGGAAAAGAGGCATTTTATAAGACCTTTGGCAGGAAAATAGAGGATGTATACGGGGATGTCATAAGAAGGCTGCAGGGTCAGGGGCTTTTGGAGAATGGAAAACAAGTCAGGCTGACGCCCTATGGAAGGGATGTCAGCAATTATGTGATGGCGGAGTTTCTTATAGGGATTTAGGCGTCAAAAGGCCGGTCCGGCAACACCGTCTGGCAGATTGCACAAAACAA
>DNJW01000102.1:6401-9552 GCA_003488965.1 Lachnospiraceae bacterium
ACCGTCTGGCAGATTGCACAAAACAATATTGGGCAAGTGACTTTTGACGCCCGAATCTTATAAGATAAAAAATCCGGTTGACAAAATATAATGTATTGCATATATTATAAGCAAAAGCGATGAGCAGAAGAGTAGGCTGCCGGAAGATGACAGAGAGGGATTGCCGCTGGCTGGAAGCAGTTCCGATGGGAAGGCAGATGAAGTGCATCTGTGAGCTGATACGGGGAAGGGATGCGTGAGCGTTTTGGTATCCGTATACGGGGAAGGCACGTTATGCCGTAAAAGGGAAAGATGAGAAAGAAATAAGATATCATCTTTAATGAGAGTGGAACCGCGGAATAGCTTCGTCTCTTGATTTTAACGTGAGTTAAGATTGGGGCGGAGTTCTTTTTCATATAACAGGGTTTTGGTTTATATTGAAAAGATAGAAAATATATGGAGGCATAGAGATGGGAATCATAAAAAAGCTGAAGGAGGAGGTTGCCGTTATCAGACAGAGGGATCCCGCTATCCATACAGCAATGGAGGTGTTTCTGTATCCCAGTTTTAAGGTGATGCTGCATTACAGGCTGGCTCATAAATTGTACTTGAAGGGACATTATTTTCTGGCCAGATGGGTATCCCAGAGAGGGGTGCGCAAGACAGGGATTGAGATTCATCCAGGTGCAGAGATAGGGAAAGGTTTTTTTATTGACCATGGAAACGGCGTCATCATCGGCGAGACAACAGTGATTGGAGATAATGTGACGCTGTATCAGGGGGTTACATTAGGAGGTACGGGCAAGGAACATGGCAAACGTCATCCTACGGTGGGAAACAATGTGATGATAAGTGCCGGTGCAAAGGTATTAGGTTCCTTTAAAATAGGAGATAATTCCAAAATAGGGGCTGGCAGCGTTGTTTTGGAGGAAGTGCCGCCCGGTTCCACGGTAGTAGGCGTACCGGGACGGGTGGTGAAGAGGAAAAAGAAGTGCCTGCCTCAGGAGGAAATGGACCATATTAATCTGCCGGATCCGGTGAGGGAGGATATTACGAACCTCCAAAGGGCAAACAGCGAGCTGACAAACAGACTGCTGGAGGTAGAAAGAGAACTAAAGAATATAAAAAGGGAAAAGGAAGGAGAAGCTAGTTCAGGATGAAAATTTACAATACGTTGTCGAAGAAAAAAGAAGAGTTTGTACCTATTGAAGAGGGGAAGGTCAGGATGTATGTCTGCGGACCCACGGTTTATAATTTAATCCATATCGGGAATGCCAGACCGATGATTGTGTTTGATACAGTGAGACGGTATATGGAGCATAAGGGATTCGAAGTGAATTATGTATCCAATTTTACGGATGTGGATGATAAGATTATCAAGAAGGCCGTGGAAGAAGGGGTGGATGCCGCCGTTGTTTCCAAGCGGTATATTGAAGAATGCAAAAAGGATATGGCGGCAATGAATGTAAAGCCTGCCACGGTGCATCCGCTGGCTACCGAAGAAATCGGCGGGATGCTGGATATGATCGAGGAGCTGATAAAAAAAGGATATGCTTATAAGGCAGAGGACGGCACTGTTTATTTCAGAACCCGTAATTTTAAGGAATACGGAAAGCTGTCCCATAAAAATCTGGACGATTTGCAGGGAGGAAACAGGATTTTGCTGGTGTCCGGGGCGGAGCAGAAAGAGGACGGGCTTGACTTTGTGCTTTGGAAACCGAAAAAGGAGGGGGAGCCGTCTTGGGAATCCCCTTGGTGCGACGGCCGTCCTGGATGGCATATCGAATGCTCGGTAATGAGCAAAAGGTATCTGGGGGATGAAATCGATATTCATGCGGGAGGGGAGGACCTGATATTTCCCCATCACGAAAACGAGATTGCCCAGTCGGAGGCGGCAAACGGAAAAACCTTTGCAAGATATTGGATGCATAATGCTTTTTTGAATATTGACAATAGAAAGATGTCAAAATCCGCAGGGAACTTTTTTACGGTACGGGATATCAGTGAAAAATATGATTTGCAGATATTACGGTTTTTTATGCTTTCTGCCCATTACAGAAGCCCGCTTAATTTCAGCGCGGAATTGATGGAGGCAGCGAAAAACGGATATGAAAGAATTGTTACCAGCGTAGAAAACTTAAACTATCTGCTGGAGAATATGGCTTCCGGTGTTTCACAGAAGGCGGAAATGAGCGTGGAAGAGCAAAAACTTCTGGAGGAAGCGAAAGGCTTTGCCGTAAAATTCGATGAGGCGATGGACGATGATTTTAATACGGCGGATGCCATTGCCGCTATTTTTGAACTGGTGAAATTTGTGAATACCCATGCCGGAGAAGGAAGCAGCGAGGCATTTTTGGCATCTTTGAAAGAGGAAATTTTAGAGTTGACGGATATCTGCGGACTGATTGCGGAAAAGAATGCGGAGCTTCTGGATGCCGATATTGAGGAATTGATTGCAGAGCGTCAGGCGGCGCGGAAGGCAAAGAATTTTGCAAGGGCGGATGAAATCCGTAATCAATTGCTGGAGAAGGGAATTCTGCTGGAAGATACCCGTGAAGGTGTAAAATGGAAGAGAGTATGAGCCTGTTAAAGCAACTGAAAAAGGGATTTGAATGGGAAGAGGTGGATATAAGAACATATTCGCCTCTTGCGCTTGCATATATCGGTGACAGTATTTATGATGTGGTAATAAGGACGGTAATTGTGGAAAGGGGAAACCGTAGCACAAAGGAACTGCATAAAGCGGCGGTGGGCTATGTAAATGCAGGCACCCAGGCCAGAATGATTGAGGCGCTGCAGGAGTTTTTGACGAAAGAGGAGCAGGAAGTTTACCGGAGAGGAAGAAATGCCAAATCATCTTCAGTGGCAAAAAATGCTTCCGTGACGGATTACCGGAAAGCCACGGGGATGGAAGCATTATTGGGATATCTTTATATGCAGGACAGGATGGACAGAGCAATTGAGCTGGTAAAGCTGGGGCTGGAGCAGCTGGAAATGAAAATATGAATTTTTGATTAAGAATCCTTTAATATTTAAAAAAAGTGTAGATGTTTACGGCATGATGGATATATAATTGGGATAGGTAATGATGAGATTCTAAGTTGTGAGAATATTCTGACAATATCTTCCATGAAAATCCAAATGTGCTGGACATTTCACTGCGCCCAGTAAG
>DNJW01000102.1:9870-10800 GCA_003488965.1 Lachnospiraceae bacterium
GTCCTCACGTTTTATGGTCGCAGTTCCATGGCACAAAAAGGATTTTCATGGAAGATATTGTCAGAATATTCAGCAAAGTTATTGATTTTACAATTTTATCAGAGGAAAGGAAGAAGAATGAGATACGAGGAATTTACAATTGAAGGAAGGCATGCGGTAATTGAAGCATTCCGTTCGGGGAAAACGATGGACAAGGTGTTTATTCAGGATGGGTGCAAGGATGGACCTATTGATACGATAAAAAGGGAAGCAAAAAAACATAACTGTATTATCCGGTTTGTACCGAAGGAGCGTCTGGACCAGATGTCGTCAGGGGGAAAGCATCAGGGAGTGATTGCCTATGCGGCGGCTTATGAATATGCAGCGGTAGAAGATATTCTGAAGCTGGCAGAGGAGAAAGGGGAACCGCCGTTTATTATTCTATTGGATAATATTGAGGACCCTCATAACTTAGGAGCGGTTATCAGAACGGCAAACCTGGCCGGAGCCCACGGTGTGATTATTCCCAAAAACCGGGCGGTTGGACTGACAGCAGCGGTAGTCAGAGCATCTGCTGGTGCCCTGAATTATACACCGGTGGCCAAAGTGACGAATCTGGCAAAAACTATGGAAGACCTGAAAAAACAAGGATTATGGTTTGTCTGTGCGGATATGGACGGTACGCCGATGTACCAGCTGGATATGAAGGGACCTATAGGGCTTGTGATTGGCAGCGAAGGGGAAGGAGTAGGACGTATCGTGAAAAAAACCTGTGACTTTGTAGCGGCGATTCCTATGAAAGGAAATATTGATTCCCTGAATGCGTCAGTAGCTGCGGGAGTTCTGGCTTATGAAATCGTAAGGCAGAGAATGCTGTAAAGCGGCAGTAGCGTGAAAAGTACTTCTAACCGCTCACAGCAAAGGCTGTTTCGCGGAGAAGTACTAAGTTTC
>DNJW01000103.1:0-4559 GCA_003488965.1 Lachnospiraceae bacterium
CTGCCGTATTTTGGCAGCTTACGTACCGTTACGGTAATCGCAGAGCGAAAGCGCGTCTGTGTTGGAATATACAAGTTGCACAATGACAAATGCTGAATCACTGAGTTTCACATTGCCGCAAACCTTCTTATTACCTCCAAAGCAGGCAGCGCATTCCCTTTATAATCAAACAGTCCCTGATTCGCCCATTCGTTGCCGCAAGGTCCCGGGTCATCCATATACCGCAGCGACTCTTTTGTTGCCCAGCCGCTTCCTTTCACCGGAAGCCATGCCGGTTCCCAGTAAAAATAGCCGCTTCCCAAGCCCCCCTTTACCTTTCCAAGCTCTTCCAGAAATCTTTCCATAAAAGCACACTGTCCTTCTGCCGTTGCCGGATACTCCAAGGCCCCGGTATTTTCCGGTTTCGCTGCATACCCTTTTCTTTCCTCCGGCGCCAGCCCTTCATAGCTGCCGTAATCCTCCATGGTAAAAGGCTGGGATACTTCTGCTACTATCATCTCTTTCCCGTATCTGTCTGCCAGAACATTCATATTATCCGTCAGTCCCTTGAGTCCCCCATTCCATACCGGATAGTAGGACAAACCGATAATTTCAAAATCTTCTCCCCCGTATTTTTGATAGTTATCAAACCATTCCCTATAAAGCTCCTGCCGGTTTCCCTGGTCTAAATGAAGCATGACCGGAATCGTCTTATCCGCCTTCCGCACCCCGCGGATTCCCGCATTAATAAAGCGGGTCAGCCTTTCGAATTTCCGGCAATGCCCCTCCGGCCATAACATCCCGTTGGTAATTTCATTCCCCACCTGAACCATATCGGGCAGACAGTTCTTCTCTTTTAAGAAAAACAGTGTGTCCTTTGTATATTCATACAAAGCCGCTTCCAGTTCCTCTTCCCCATATTCCTTCCATGCCTTGGGCTTAATCTGCTTGCCCGGGTCCGTCCAGAAATCACTGTAATGGAAATCCAGCAGATATTTCATTCCTGCCGCTTTCACCTTCTCCGCCATCCTTACCGTAGCATCCAAATCATTGCATCCCGCACCATAAGCCTTGCCGTTTACTCCGTAAGGATTCATCCAAAGGCGCAGGCGGACATAATTTACGCCATAAGACTTTAAGATTTGGATTAAATCCTTCTCCTCCCCCTTATCGTAAAATCTTCCTCCCAGCCTTACCACCTCGTCCATAGAAGAAATATCCATTCCATGTATCATCTTTATTGCTTCCTTTCCTATCTGCCGGCTTTCAGAAGCACCTTACACTCAAATGCTTCCATTTCAATTTTTCCTTCCCACCGGATTCCCGTATCCGCTTCCTCATAAATTCCCTGCGTTTCTACGGCAATCCTTTTATCATTGAAATTCTGCAGGAAAATCAGGCTGTTTTCCCCTTTTCTCTCCGATACTGTCACGCCATAGGGCAGTTCTGTCTTCAAAGGATTTTCTATACCTGCCTTGCCCAGACACTCTTTATAAAAATCGTGATAAAATTCCTGTCCGAATTCCGCCGCCAGATAATAAGCGCATCCTTTTCCGAACTCATTTTTTACTACCGCCGGGCTTCCCGCATAAAACTCCTTTTCATAAACGGCCAGTACTTGTCCGCTTTCCTTATGCACTACCTCGCACAGTTCGCCCACAGTATATGTTTTACCTCCAAAACTTATACTGTTCCTGAATTCCTCTCCGGGTGCGTCAATCTCCTCCTGCCGGATTCCCAGCACTTCTCTCAAAGGATGTTCCCCGGTAAAGCACAAATCATTCTCATCCACAATGCCGCTCCAGCAGGTGGTAATATAAATACCGCCGTTTTCTACATATTTCTTTACTTTTTTTGCATATCCTGCCTTGTATAGGTAATTCATCGGAGCCACTACCACCCGGTAACCATCCAGTTCATAATCCATATTCAGAACATCCGCATCAATGCCCATTTCCCAAAAAGCGCGGTAATGTTTGAGAAAAGTTTTTTTATAATTCATATCCAGCCGCGGTCCCGCAGCATCTTCAACCGCCCACCAATTTTCCCAGTCAAAAATCACTGCCACTTCCGCCTTGTTGCATGTGTTTAATATCTGCTGCTCCAGCCTTTCCAGGCGTCTTCCTACCTCCGTCACATCCTGGAATGTCCTTGTATTCTCTCCGTTTCTGTGGTCCAATACCGCGCCGTGGAATTTCTCAAAAGCCCCCCTTCCCTTTCTCCATTGAAAATACTGCACTGTATTGGAACCGTGGGCAACCGCCTGCATAGAAGAAAGCATATGCATCCCCGGACGCTTTAATGAATTATATATTTTCCAGTTTACAATAGAGGGTGTGCTTTCCATCAGCAGGAACGGCTTTTTCTTCATGCTGCGCATCATGCTGTGATGTGCAGCCGCCTTTACTGCCACCGGAACTTCATCCTTTTCTTTGTGCCAGAAAGGGTAAGAATCCCACGAAACTACATCCACTGCCTTCTGCACTTGGTAATAATCCAAAGGCTGAAAGAAATACATAAAATTAGTTGTCACAGGCAAACGGGAATATTCCCTGACAGCCTCAATTTCCCATTTCAGAAATTCCGTCATCTGATGGGTGACAAATCTATGCCAATCCAGATTCAGTCCATGAACAAGACATTCCCCTTCTGGTACCGGACTATGTATCTGCTCCCAATCCGTATACACATGGCTCCAGAACACCGTCCACCATGCCTTGTTCAGGTTTTCCAGCGTACCGTACTTTTCTTTCAGCCATTTTCGAAATGCCTTCTGACACTCTTCACAATGGCAGGCACCGTCCGAAAAGTTCCCCCCCAGCTCATTAGAGATATGCCATAAAACCACTCCGGGATGGCGCAGGGACATTTCCGCCAGCTTCCCGTCTATTTTTTTTGCCATCTCCCTCATTTTAGCGGAAGTATAGCAAAAATTATGTCTTTTTCCGGGCAGATTTCTCCTTCCGTCCTTCTGTACCTGCATGACCTCCGGATAAGCATAAGTCATCCAATGGGGCATACTGCCTGTAGGAGTCGCCAGTATGGTACATATTCCTTCCTTGTATAATCTGTCTATTATATTTTCCAGCCATTCCAGCCGGTATTTCCCTTCTTCTGGTTCCAGCATAGCCCATGAAAAAACCCCTAAAGTAACACAGTTTATATGGGCTTTTTTCATAAGCACGATATCTTCTTCCAATATGTCCGGTCTGTCAAGCCATTGTTCCGGATTGTAATCTCCCCCATGAAACATTTTCTTCCATTCCATTTCCCATATCCTCCTATTTTGTAGATTCCTTAAGAATGACTTCGTAATCCAGCAGAGTCTTTTCCGGCACTTCCTTCCCGTCAATCATATCCAGCAGGATTTTACATGCCGTCCTTCCAAGCTGCATAATATCAAATTTCAGCGAGGTAACCGTTATCGGATAATTGTCCAGAATTCTGCTGTAATGGCAGGATGCCACTTTTACATCTTCCGGTATATTTACTCCCTTTTCCGCCAGAAGATGCAGTACCTCATCACAAATAAAATCATCCTGGCAGAGCATGCATTCCGCCTTCTTTTCCAACAGTTCCTCCACCGCTTTTTCAATCATTGTTTTACTGTTCAAGTTCCTATAGACCAATTTGCCATCCGGCTTTTTCCCAAGCTGCCCATAAGCTCCCAGATACCCCTCATATCTGCATTGATTTACCATCTGCTCCATATTTCCGCCTAAATAAGCAATACGTCCTACCTTTTTCGACAGCAGTACCGAAGTCAGTTCCATGCAGGCACCGGTATTATCACTGTCCACCTGAACCGCTTCTCCCCCTTTCACTTGTCCGATGGTGACAAAAGGAATCCGGCTTTCCTTTAGCAGAGGTACAAAACAGTCATCTTCGTAGGTTCTTGTCAGAACCATACCGTCTACTTTTCTGTTATTAATCAGACGTTCCAACGGCCTGGTATCCTTTCCGCTGGTAATGACAACCAATATATCATAATCATTGGCTTGAGCCATTTCTTCTACAGCATACATGCAGGAATGAAAAAAAGGCATGTCCACCAGAGTGTCCACTTCCGGCAGAATCAAACCAATATTGTTCGTTTTCGACTGCGCAAGGCTTTGCGCAGCCGCATTCGGATAATAACCGTTCTCATTGATATACCGCATCACACGCTCTCTGGTGTCCTTTCCTATTCTCCCCTTTCCCGATATCGACCTTGAAACAGTACTTGTGGATACTCCTAATTCCCGGGCCACGTCTTGAATCG
Organism: Lachnospiraceae bacterium; assembly: GCA_003488965.1. Taxonomy (GTDB): domain Bacteria; phylum Bacillota; class Clostridia; order Lachnospirales; family Lachnospiraceae; genus Kineothrix. The sequence goes on from DNJW01000103.1 coordinate 4,241, forward strand.
TTTTTACCCTCTCAGCCTCTCCGCCCTTCATCTGCAAATACTCCCTCCCTTTGCGCAAACGTTTGTTATATTATCATAACACTTCCCGCCATGGGAGTTCAATATGGTTTTGCTATTTTTTATAAGCCTCTACTGCCGGGTCCTTCATATCATACACGCGGTGCCACTCTTTCGTTGCCTCATCTTTCACCGTTTCCGAACGGTTTTTATAAAGAAATCTTGTTAGATTGTAACAATCAATCCATATTTCATTGTTTCCTTCCTTCTGGGATTCGTCGAAAATGAGCTGGAGACCAAAATGCAGGTGTGGAGTATCAAT
>DNJW01000103.1:4821-9119 GCA_003488965.1 Lachnospiraceae bacterium
GTTTCCTTCCTTCTGGGATTCATCAAAAATAAGCTGCAGTCCCCAGTGGAGATGAACTGTTTTAATATTGTTCACGTTTTCGGTTTTGCTGTAACCGGTATGCCCCATATAACCGATGACCTGGCCGGCCGTCACTACACTGCCCTCTTCCAGGTCCTTGCAATAGGGAAAATTTTGACGCAGATGGGCATAGTAATAATATCTTTTCCCGTCAAAGCTCCTTATGCCCAGTCTCCATCCTCCATACTGGTTCCACCCGATAGCCTCCACATACCCGGATTCCACTGCAATAATAGGCGTACCGATTTGCCCCATCATATCATGTCCGAGATGGGGTCTGGAATATCCGTAGCTTCTGGATGCCCCGAAATCATCATAATCATTATATTCAAATCCTTTGGCAATGGGAGAGAATGCTTTCAGCCCATAACATTTCTGCCATTCTATTTTTCCCTCTTCTGTCTTTTTCTGTATCTCATATTCCCCTACATAACCGCCCAGAACAGCCTCGTATGCTTCCAGGTAATAGGAATAATAGTCCATATCTCTAGTCAGTTCCCCCATGGAAACTTCCTTATTTTTAATTTTTTCCGCTGTTTTTGCAATCTCCGATACCGTACCGGAAGGAAACTCCCCGCCATGCCGTGTCCCGATATAAGCCAGCAGTTCTATCCAATTGACATGAACAATATTCTCATCTTTCTTTGCTTCCTCGTAAGTTTCCACATCCCATCGGCAGGCTTCACATAAAGCCTCGTAAGAGACGTTAAAATCTACCCATTTAATATATTCCTTTTCCCCCACCGACCCGACCTCTATTGCCTGAGGCTGCTCATATCCTCTGCTTCCTCTCAATATACCGGTCATAAACGCGCTGTAAAGCGATGCCAAAAGAATACTTTCGATTAATATTGCCTTTTTTATTTTTTTCAGATATTGCATTCCACACCATCCTGCCTGCTTCATAGCAATATATGAAAAAAGATGCGCAGCCATGCCACGCATCTTGTATATTTTTTAATTAACTTGTCCGATTATACTTCCGGCTCAATCAGCCCGTAAGTATTTCCCTTTCTTTTATATACCACATTAACCTGTTCTGTCTCCGCATTAAAGAATACAAAAAAGTTATGTCCCAGAAGCTCCATCTGGACACATGCGTCTTCCGGATACATAGGCTTAATATCAAATTTCTTCGTACGGATAATTTTGATTTCTTCATCGTCCATGTAATCCTTTTCGATGAATTCCTGTTTGAAAAATCCTGCCGACTGCTGCTGGTCTATCAGTTTATTCTTGTATTTCTTTATCTGTCTTTCAATAATTTCTTCTACCAGGTCAATGGAGACATACATATCATTGCTGACCTGCTCCGAACGGATAATGCTGCCCTTTACCGGTATTGTCACTTCTATTTTCTGGCGTTCTTTCTCTACGCTTAATGTTACATGTACTTCTGTCTCCGGATTAAAATACCTCTCCAGCTTCCCGATTTTATCCTCTACCGCTGTCTTTAACCCCTGTGTAACCTCAATATTTTTTCCTACTATCACAAACTTCATATCGCTCATCCCTTTCATTGGATTATTGTCCAAACGCTATACCCTGAGTTTACCTTCCCTTAGTATATTGTTTTCGGATATTATACCATATTGTACCATACTTGTGCAACAATTTCACTGCCATTGTAAGTCAATATATGTTTCTGATTTTTCCGTTGTTTTCCTATTTTTTATCATAATTGACAAAACATATGTTTCAAATCCTCCCATAATCTATTATACCCTTTTCCTATAATTCCTTGTGGATAATGTGGATAATTCCGTGTATAAATTGTAAAATCTTGTTCTTAAGCCTTTGGGAGTGTGGATAAATTTGTGTTCCTTTTCTAATGGCTTTTCACACAAAACACTTTCTTTGTATATTCTGTATAAGCAGAGTTTTGTCAAGAGATTTTTCATGTAAAAATATATTCTGAAAATTCAAAAATATTGTCTGTTTATTTCCGCAAATGCTATTCTTTCTGAAAAGGACGGAGCAATTTATCGCTCCAGTGTACCCTGAACCACTGGATAAGCGGACCGGTACACAATGCGGAAATAACTGTCCCTATACCGACAATTTTCCATTGGATACCCGTCTGCATTCCGGTAATAAATCCAATAACTACACAAATAAGGTCGAGTATAATCCGGATAGTCCGGAACTGCAATTTCCCTTTGGCTGCCGTTTCTGCAATATAGCCGGTGGAATCATAAGGAGACATTCCCATGTCAGCAGAAATATACAGTGCATCACCGATACATAGCAAAAGCACAGAAGCTGCCAGCACAATCATACGGCTTGGCCATGCGGAAAAAGCAATGTGCCATTTCTCCAGTATCCATATAAGGAAATCTGCCGTATAGCCTACAAATACCATATTAAAGATAGTGCCAAAACCTATGAACTTCCTTTTAAAAAAGAAAACAAAAACAAGAATAACCGCATTGACTGTCAGCTGCAGCGTACCAAACTGGATACCAATGAATGAACTGATACCCGTATTCATTGCCGTAAAAGGATCCGCTCCCATTGCCGCAATTCTAAAAAAACCTACTGCAATCCCAATCATAAAAATACCGATGACTACCGCCAAACCTCTGGCAAAGCAAGATTTCCGCTTCCAATTTCTCATTCTTATACCCCATGTCCGCTTTAGCGGACTCAAAATCAATATTAGGTAATTGAAAAATAACAGTTTCACAATTATCATATTACATTACAAAGCGGATGCTGTAAAGCATCCGCCGTTAAACATATTTCTATATTCCATTCCGCACATTTTGTTAGAAAATTCTTCTTACAGAAAGAGGTGTCCTATAGCTTGCGCTGGAGACAATAATTCCTGTTCTGGATGTAGATGCATGAACAATCTGTCCATTTCCAATGTACAGCGCCACATGCCCTGAATAACATACCAAATCTCCCGGCTGCGCATTTGCCAGCCCGTTTACTGCCGCTCCTACGCTTCTGTCCGCCGCCGATGAATGAGGCAGGCTTACGCCGAAGTTCGCATATACACTCATTACAAAGCCTGAACAGTCCGCTCCGTTTGTCAGGCTGGTTCCTCCATATACATAAGGATTTCCTACAAACTGGAGTGCATAATTTGCAACTGCACGGCCCATTTCGCTGCCATTGCCCGATGCATACATAACCTGACCGCCTGAGCTGCCGCCTGAAGAATTCGATTTTTCTGCTGCTCTTCTTGCCGCTGCCTGAGCCGCTTTCCTGTCCGCTTCTTCTTTTGCCAGTCTGGCTTCTTCCTCTGCCTTGGATTCTGCCTGAACAAATTCTGTTGAAAGGGTTACATAATCCGTAGAAACATAGCCGTCTCCTTCTTCTATGTTTACCTTAACCCAGTCATCCAGTTCCTCCGTCACTACCAGCTGATCCTCAATGGGCACCATTCCCAATACGGTTGTGTCCAGCCCAGGCTCCTGCCTAACCTTCAAAGTAGTTGTAGTAACAGTAGCTATTCTCGTACCTACCTGCTTTGCCAGCTCCACTGCATCATCGCCTGTCACACAATACTCGCCTTTTACATAGCCGGTTACGGAACCCGACTGAATCTCATACCAGCCGTCCTTTTCCGAAATAAAACTTCCCACCGACTTATCATAAAGCTTTCCGATAATTTCCCCCTCTTCACTTGGAATGCTTCTTACATTTACATAATCATTTACCTTTGCAATAACGAGACTCTTAAAGCTTTCTTCCTCATCTTTTCTGTCCAGTTTTTTTGCCACGTCTTTTAAAATTTTCTCGCTGAGATTGGAAGTATCCACTTCCTTTGTTTCTTCAATTATTTTCTCTTCCTGTTCTGCCGCTTCCGGCTTCGCCTCTGTCCCTTCTTCCTGCAGCTGGCCTGAAACATCGCTGTTTTCGCTTTCCGAAATACTGTCTGTTTGGGATGCATTCCCGGATACCCCGTCTCCCTGGACGCTCTTTGCCGCCTCTGTCTCCTGTCCTTCTGTTCCTTTCAAAGATTGTTCTTCGGAAGATGCTTTCTCCGTATCTGCCTCCTCTTTTATATTTTTAAGAGAAGTGGCATTTGCCTGCAATGTATAATCTACTCCTGCAGACGGCAGCACCGACGAAAGGTCTGTTGCTGCATCCGCTTTTATATTCATACTTGAAAATGTAAGAACCGCAGTAACTGCACACATTACAATTTTCATGTTCTTTTGTCTCATAGGATATCTCCTCCGGAAATTGTTACTTACTTTTTTAATTTGTTACAATTTTGTTACATC
>DNJW01000103.1:9409-13094 GCA_003488965.1 Lachnospiraceae bacterium
ATTTGTTACAATTTTGTTACATCTGTTAAGTAATATAACACTTTCCGACATTTTTGTCAACCTATGTCTATTTTCCTATTTTCCCCGTTTTTGGGCATTCCTACAGATTTTTAAAAAATTTGACAAGATATATAACAAAAAATTATTGTAATAGTTTTGCTGCCGATTATATCACTGCAAAAAATAATTCTGTATTCCTGCAACAGCATTCGCGCCGTCAGCCACTGCCGTAACAATCTGCCGCAATAATTTTGTCCGCACATCCCCGGCAGCAAAAATTCCGGGAACCGTAGTTGCCCCATCTTCTCCCGCTTCAATATAACCCTTTTCATCACATTTTACCAGTGCCTTAAACACTTCCGTATCCGGACGTATGCCTACTGCAATAAAAATGCCGTCCAGTTTCTTTTCCTCCTCCTTGCCGGATATCACATTACGGATTTTAATTTTCTCCACTTGTTCTTTCCCTGAAATTTCCTCTACTACCGTATTCCAAAGTATCTCCACATTAGGAAGGCCTTTTACCTTCTTTTGCAGGATTTCCGCGGCTCTGAGTTCATCCCGGCGGTGAATAAGGTATACTTTCCTGCAAGTCCTTGCAAGAAAAACAGCATCCTCCGCAGCCACATCGCCGCCCCCCACTACCGCTACCGTACGGTTCCTGAAAAATGCCCCGTCACAAGTAGCACAGTAAGAAACACCCCTGCCTGCCAATTCCTCTTCCCCGGGCACGCCTAGCTTTGCATGAACTGCTCCCGTTGCTGCCAGCACTGCCCTTGTCTTATATTCTCCCTTATCCGTAACTACAGAGAATACCCTGTCTTCCCTATGTTCACATGCAACCAGTTCTCCAGGGTTCTTCCCACCGGCTTCTGCCGAAGACTCTTCCGGCTCCGTCTTAGCATCTGTCTGATTTTCATCAGCCCTTTTTACGGCTGCCGCTTCCGCCTCCAGAAACTCCACTCCCATATTCTCCGCGTGTTCCCGGAATTTCATTCCAAGGTCGAAACCGTTTATCCCCGGCAATCCTAAATAATTATCCACTTCATAAGTAGTAAGCACTTGTCCTCCGCTCATGGCGTTCTTTTCCAATACCAATGTATTGAAACCAGCTCTCTTGGCATATACTGCCGCCGACAGCCCCGCCGGTCCCGAACCAACAATCACCAAATCATACATTGCCGAATGCCCTCCTTCCAAACTAAATCAGATTTTTAATCCCATCGCATATTCTCCCCGCTACCACCGGATTATTCATGGTGAAAATATGTATTCCGTCCACCCCGTAAGAAATCAGCTCCACAATCTGGTTAATCGCATACACCATTCCCGCATCGAACAAAGCTTCCTTATTCTCTCCGTACTTTTCCATAATTCTTTCAAACTTATCCGGCAGTGAAGCCCCGCACATAGTTACCATCCTCTTAATCTGTGCTTTATTGGTCACCGGCATAATGCCTGCTTCCACAGGCGTATCGATTCCTGCAATCCGCACCTTAGTCAGGAAATCATAAAACACATCATTGTCGAAAAACAGCTGAGATACCAGATGCTCCGCTCCTGCATCCACCTTCTTTCTCAGATTTCGGAGATCTGACACTTCACTTTCCGCCTCCAGATGCACCTCCGGATAGCAGGCACCGCTGACATGAAAATCTCCTTGCTCTTTGATAAAAGACACCAGTTCGCTGGCATACTTAAAATCATCTTTTATCGGCACATTAGGATTCACGTCCCCCCGCAGTGCAAGTACATTTTTTAATTTTGCTTCCTCCATCTGCCCCAGAATTTTTTTAATTTCTTCTTTGCTATGGCTGATGCAAGTAAGATGGACAAGAGGCTCTATCCCGTAATTCTCTTTTATTTTTTTTGCCAGTTCCACTGTCTTATTATTCGCTCCGCTTCCCCCTGCCCCAAAAGTTACACTGATAAAATCAGGATGAAGCCTTGCCAGCGTCCGCAAGGTCTCATCTATATTCTCCAGCTCCGCTTCTTTTTTGGGAGGAAAAATTTCAAATGAAATTACCGGTTTCTTTTCTTTAAATAAATTTTTAATAATCATCTATAGCCGCTTCCTTTCTCTTGCTGTTTTATTAGGTAATTGCGAAACCAATAAACTTGCTGAATATTCTGACAATATATTCTGCAAAATCCTTTTTGTGCCATGGAACCAAGACCATAGAAAATAGGAGGACCACTGTCCGAGTATTTTCTGTCTTACTGGGCTTGGCGGAATGCTTGGCACACTTGGATTTTCGCGGAATAAATTGTCAGAATATTCTCACAACTTAGGATTTCACAATTACCTCTTATTTTTTAATATTTATGCTTGGTTACCGCTGCTTTCCCATTCACGTTTTCAGTCCTCTTCCGGCAAATCGTAACACTCTCCTTTCGCCCAGGGACTTCCTACATCGCATCGCCCGTAATGATAGGTTCTTTCCACTTGTTCCGGCTTCTCTTCCCCTGAAATTTGAATTTTCATCCTGCTCGTTTCTGTTTCTGAAAAATTTTCAAGGATTTTCAGCACATTTTCGATATCTTTCTCCGCAATTTCTTTCTTTTCCGTCGTTTTCTCCATTTCTGCCCGTTATCCTTTCTGGAACTCTCATGCAAAAATCTGTCCTATTAAAAGCTTCTCAGCTTGTCGCTGCCGTCGTCTATTGTTTTTTCAATCTTTTCCACTGTAACATAATAACTGAAGCTGCTGTTTACCTGTACGCATACCCGGTCCCCCACTTTATGGCCCAGCAGCGCTTTCCCAATCGGTGACTCTGTACTGATCAGGCCTTCCAAGGAATTTCCCCTCACCGTTGTAACAATTTTATAAGTTTCCACTGTCCCGTCTTCCTCGAACCGTACTTCCACCGTATTGTTGACACCAATTTCATCCTCTTTGGATTCATCGGATATAATCTCCGCCGTTTTAATCATTCTCTCCAAAAAACGGATTCTGCTCTCGTTCTTATTCTTCTCCTTCTTTGCAGCGTAATATTCAAAATTCTCGCTTAAATCCCCATGTGCCCTGGCTTCCTTTACCGCTTCCAGCGCTTCCTTCCGTACCACCAGCTTCCGGTACTCTATCTCCTCTTCCATCCTCTTAATATCCTGCTCTGTCAGCTGATTATGCATTTTCTTCCTCCTCTATTCCATTTTCAGAATTCCAGTTTATTCACAGCTTCATCATAATCGCTTAACCGTGAAGCCTTTCTTATCTTTTTTAAATATTTCTCCCCCTCCGGAAACATTTCCCCCGTATATACCCAGAATTCCTTCATTTTAAACAATACATTTTTCTCTCCCCACATTACTTTTTTATAATCTTCATATATTCTGTCGTGAAAAGCCTTTATTCTCTTCCTATCCGTCTCAAATACATTTCCATCCTTCTTTATCTCTTCCGCCAGCATCGGATTTTTCAGCAGTCCCCGCCCAAGCATAATCCTATCCACCTTCGGAAATACCTCCCTGAATTTTCTGTAATCCTCTACTGTAAAAATATCCCCGTTATAGCACAGAGGATTGCGGCTCATCTTCACCGCCTCTGCAAATATGTCCCAATCAGGGGTATTATCATAGTAATCCTTCTGGACTCTGGGATGTACAATCAATTCATATAAGGGATATTTGTTAAATATTTCCATTAAATGAAGGAATTCCTGCGGTTTGTCCACTCCTACCCTTG
>DNJW01000103.1:13347-13508 GCA_003488965.1 Lachnospiraceae bacterium
GTTTGTCCACTCCTACCCTTGTTTTAACCGACAGCTTTATTCTTATTTTTTCAAAAACCTCCTGAAAAAAGCTATCCAGCGCTTCCGGATTTGCAAGAAATCCTGCACCCTTTCCCTTAGACGTCACTGTACGGGAGGGACAGCCAAGATTCAGGTTCACT
>DNJW01000103.1:13825-14230 GCA_003488965.1 Lachnospiraceae bacterium
ACAGCCAAGATTCAGGTTCACTTCATAATATCCGTATTTTTCCTCCAGTTCCCGCGCCGCCCTCAGAAAATATTCCGGGCGGTTTGTCAATATCTGCGGGACTACATACATACCCTCATTATTTTCCGGCAGGATGTCCTTTATTTCCTTCGGATTCAGTGCCTGGTTCTGGTTAGGCGATAAAAACGGCGTAAAATATTTGTCCACCCCGGAAAAGAAGCTGTGATATGCATTTCTATATAAATATCCCGCAATTCCTTCCAAAGGTGCAAAATATAGTTTCAACGCTTCCGATACCTCCTGATTTCCGGAAATATTTGAACTCTTATTCTCCGTATTGTTTTGTATATTATTATAACCTAAATATTTTTAAATGTTAATAGATAAAAAATAGGCTTCGCCTAT
>DNJW01000104.1 GCA_003488965.1 Lachnospiraceae bacterium
CTGCATCCACAAACTTGAAATGCGTAATAAAGCAGCGCAGAAATGGGGAAAACCATGACAATATTTACGATAGTTCGCCTGATTGTATGGCTGTTTGTTATTCCGTTTTGTGTCGGTCTTATTCCAATGCCGTGGATTCCTGAGGATAGGAGAAATCCGGGGGTTGTGCTGGCTGCGGGGTATTTGATTATGCTTCCTTTGTGCTGGATTGCGACGGTGCCTTGTATTTTGCTGGTAAAATATGACAGCTTTCTTGTAATGGTGAGGTGCTTTACGGTATTGATGGCGGCGGCAGTGCTGTTTGGGATTGGGGTCGGCTTATGGGCTTTCCGGAATGGAAGGCGGCTTATCAGGAAGCCGGTCCTGGATATCGGAGAAACAGCATTATGGGAAAAAATAGGATGGCTTTTGTTTTTTGCTCTGGTCGGCTGGCAGCTGTATAAGGCTTTTACCCTTACATCCTTTGACGGGGACGATGCGGAGTATGTGGCACAGTCTCTGGTGACATGGCAGAGCAATACGATGTATCTGATTTTACCCTATACCGGAGGGACAACCTCTTTGGATATCAGGCATTCCCTGGCGGTACTGCCGATATGGATTGCTTATATCGGACGTATGACGGGGCTGCATACAACGATACTGGCCCATAGCATACTTCCTTTTGTATGGATTCCTCTTACCTATATAGTATTTTACGAAATCGGCATTCATCTGTTTAAGGAAAAGAAGGAGCTGCTGCCGGGGTTTATGGTGCTGTTAGCTTTGGTGCAGATGTTTGGGAATGTATCTATTTATACAAACGAAACCTTTTTTCTCACAAGGACATGGCAGGGAAAGGCGGTGGCGGCAAGCTTTGTCATTCCGGTTACCATATGGCTGCTTTTATGGATTTTTGACAGGGAAGAAAAAAGAAAAGAACCGTCTGCCGGTCTTTGGGCGCTGCTGGTATTGGCGAATATGACGGCAGGAGTCTGTACATCCATGGTGGTCTTTCTGAATGCGGTATTGATTGGAGCAGCGGCATTTTGGCTGATGATTGCGGAGAGGAAGTTCAGTGTTCTGGTGAAGGCAGGATTGGCATGTGTGCCCAACGGGATATATATGTTGCTGTACTTGTTTTTGCACATATAAGGAGATAGGTTATGTACGGAATTTTTATGGAGAGTGTGGTTATATTTAAAAATTATACCGGAGGAAAATACTTAATCCTATTGTTTTTGCTTGCGCTGGTATATCTTTTAATAGCGGAAAAAAATAAAAGGCGCAGGGCATTGTTTGTGTATATGCCCTTGAGTCTGCTGCTTCTTTTCTTTTTTCCTATTTTCAGGAAGGTGTTTGTCCGGCTGATGGGCGGAGAAGGGGATACTTATTATAGGGTGCTCTGGCTGATTCCCATGGGGATTATCACTGCCTACGGCGGTGTGAAAATGGCTGGCTGGATATATGAGAAAAAAAGCGTATGGGCAGGAAGGATTGTTTATGGAGTGATTGGAGCCGCAGTAATCTTCGGGGGAAAATATGTATACGCCAGCCAGTATATGTCAAAGGCGGAGAATCTGTATCATTTGCCGCAGCATGTGATTGATATCTGTGATTTGATTGCACCGGAGGATGGGGAGGAACGTATCTGGGCAGTGTTTCCTACCGATTTGGTTTATTTTGTCAGACAGTATGATACGGACATCCAGCTTCTTTTCGGGAGAGAAATGGTGGAGCCGAAGTGGCAGTATGCGGAACCGGTCCATACGGTTATGAACCATCCCACAACAATAGATATAGAGGAACTTTTGAAGCTGACGAGGGAGCGGTTCTGTACGTATATTGTGCTTCCGAATATAAAGGATAAGGGAGTGTCGGAAGCGCCGGAGAATTTTGGACTGGAATTGATTGCTGTAGTGGAAGGGTATCCGGTTTATTACGACCCGGTGGCGGCGGAATATTAAGAAATGCTTTAAATACGGCATGGAGGTTGGTATGTTATTTCATTCGTATGAATTTGTATTCCTGTTTTTGCCGGTGAGTCTGGCGGGATATTACCTGGCAGCCGGAAGGATGGGAGGCAGGGCGGCAAAGCTTTGGCTGGCTGCGGTATCCTTTTGGTTTTACGGCAGCTTCCAGATAGAATATCTCTTTCTTTTGCTGGCCAGTGTGCTGGCGAATTATGGCATTGCAAAGAAGATGGGGGGAAGGGAGAAGGGAAGTCTGGCGGCGAAAGGGATGCTGGCGGCAGGAACCGGCATGAATCTGGCCTTGCTGATTTACTGCAAATACATGGATTTTTTTATAGAGAACTGGAACCATATAAGCGGAGGGCAGATACCTCTGCTTAGGATAGCGCTGCCTATTGGGATTAGCTTCTATACTTTCCAGCAGATTTCTTATCTGGCGGACTGTTATAGGGGGGAGATAGAAAATATAGGTTTTCTTGATTATATGCTTTATATCGTCTATTTCCCAAAGCTGGTGGAAGGCCCGTTGGTGCTGCACTCCGAACTGCTTCCTCAGTTGGAAGGGGCAGGAAAAAAGAAATTCGATGCCCAGAAAGTTATGCAGGGAAGCTGCTTGTTTGTGATGGGCATGATGAAAAAGGTAATATTGGCGGATACCTTCGGAGGGGCGGTAGATTACGGTTACTCCAATCTGGAAATCATGCAGGGGCAGGATGCATTGCTGCTGGTGATTTTCTATTCTCTGCAGCTGTATTTTGATTTCAGCGGCTACTGTGATATGGCGCGGGGAGTCAGCCGGATGTTCGGCATAGAACTGCCGGTGAATTTTAATTCTCCTTATCAGGCGGAAAATATTATCGAATTCTGGAAACGGTGGCATATAACGCTGAACCGTTTTTTTACAAAATATGTTTATATTCCTTTGGGCGGAAACCGGAAGGGCAGGGGAAGGATGTACTGCAATCTTTTGCTGGTTTTTTTTATCAGCGGGATATGGCATGGCGCAGGCTGGAATTTTATTCTTTGGGGAATGCTTCACGGGGGATTGTATGTCCTGACGAGGATGCTGCAGGGCAGGGCAGTTTCGGGGAAGGCAGGGCAGGAGAAGAAGGGAAAGAACAAGGCGGTAAAAGCAGTCTGTATGCTGTTTACCTTTTGCTATGTATCCGTTGCATGGGTATATTTCAGGGCGGACAGCATCGGGCAGGGAAACCAGGTGTTCCGGCTCATAGGCACAGGCGGTTATGGTCTGGTAAACCGGAATCTGGCGGGATATTTTAATCTGGATGAATTCTGGTATATTCTGAAAGTGCTGCATCTGGACAGATGGCAATACGGACATTATATCTTAATGTGCGTACTGACATGTTTTTCCCTGGCGCTGGTTTTTTGGGGAAAGAATGCGGCACAGGCAGCGGAAAAAATAAAACCGGCGGCATGGACGGCGGTGCTGTCCGCGTGTCTGCTGCTGTGGTGTGTGCTTACTTTTTCCGATGTCAGCACCTTTTTGTATGTTAACTTTTAGTCAATTGCAAAACCAATAAACTTGCTGAATATTCTGACAATATATTTCATGAAAATTCCTTTTGTGCC
>DNJW01000100.1 GCA_003488965.1 Lachnospiraceae bacterium
AGGAGAAAAAGCCCTTTCCATGCACCCTATTAAGGATCATCAGGAACAGCAGCAATATTTCGACTACGGAAAATCTCTGCCCATAAAAGAAAATATCATTGGCAAGCTAAAAGAAAATACGGTAAAAGGCAGCCAGTTTAAACAGCCCATGCTGGAATTCCACGGAGCCTGCGCCGGATGCGGAGAAACACCCTATGCCATTTTAATTACCCGGCTGTTTGGCAGCCGTATGTACGTTGCCAATGCCACCGGCTGTTCCTCTATCTGGGCAAATTCCTCCCCCTCCACCGCTTATACTGCCAATATCCTTGGGCAAGGTCCCGCCTGGTCCAATTCACTTTTTGAAGATGCCGCAGAATTCGGCTATGGCATGGTACTGGCACAAAATGCTGTCAGGAACCGGCTGAAAGAAAAGGCCATCCTCCTATTATGCCAGTTAGAAAACAAGCATAATAAATCCGGCCTTGTTTTACATGACGCTCTAGAGCAATGGCTTACTACCTTTTCCCAAGGTCAGGCAAACACTGCTGCCTCTAACAAGCTTATCGGCGTATTGGAAAGCCATACTTCCGTTTCGGGATATTGCTTGGAATTGCTGGAAGGAAAAAACTTCTTATCCAAAAAATCCCAGTGGATTTTCGGCGGTGACGGCTGGGCCTATGATATCGGCTACGGTGGCTTAGACCATGTACTGGCCAGCGGGGAAGATATTAATGTGCTGGTTTTTGATACAGAAGTATATTCCAATACCGGCGGCCAAGCATCCAAAGCAACACCTATGGGCTCTACCGCCAAATTTACCTCCGGCGGCAAAAAACGGAAGAAAAAAGACTTAGCCTCTATGGCGATGACCTATGGCTATATCTATGTAGCCCAGATAGCTATGGGGGCAGATTATAATCAGACCATAAAAGCAATTACGGAAGCGGAAGCCTATCCTGGCCCTTCCCTTATCATTGCCTATGCTCCTTGCATCAGCCACGGCATCCGTTCCGGCATGGGAAGCTCCCAGCATGAGGAAGCTAAAGCAGTGGAAGCCGGTTACTGGCATCTTTTCCGCTTTAATCCCGCTTTAAAAGAAGAAGGGAAAAATCCTTTTATTTTGGACAGCAAAGAACCATCCATGGATTATGCGGAATTTCTCTCCGGCGAAAACCGGTATGATGTCCTGAAACGGATGCATCCTGACATTGCGGAAAAATTGTTTGCCCAAGCCGCCGGATATGCCAAAGAAAGATATCATTATTTGCATAAACTTATCGACCTATATGGAACAAATCTGCTATAATCAATACGATAAGCCCGCACACCGATATATTCATTTTATATCCAGCGGAATATAGAAAAAGAAAAGAGGTATCTATTTATGAACGCAGTAAAAGTAAAAGAAGGCATTTATTGGGTAGGAGCCATAGACTGGAACATCCGTAATTTTCACGGCTACAGCACAGAAAGAGGAACTTCTTACGGCGCTTATCTGATTGTAGACGAAAAAATTACCTTAATCGACACGGTAAAAGCGCCTTTTGCAGAGGAAATGCTTTCCCGCATCAGCGATATCCTTCCTCCGGAAAAAATTGATATTGTCATTTCCAATCATGTAGAAATGGACCATTCCGGAGCATTGCCCGCCATAAGAAAACGCTGCCCCAATGCGTCTATTTACACCAGCAGCCCCGCCGGCATCAAAGGACTTACCGCCCATTACGGTGATAATGGCTATCTTCCTGTAAAAAGCGGCGATTCCGTATCCATAGGAAAACGAACCCTAACCTTCGTACCCACTCCTATGCTCCACTGGCCGGATAATATGGTAACTTATTGTCCCGAAGAAAAAATTCTTTTCTCCAACGATGCCTTTGGACAGCACTACGCTGCTGCAGAACATTTCGATGATGAAGCCGACTTTCCTGTTCTCATGGAAGAAGCTAAAAAATATTACGGTAATATTATTATGTGTTTCGGCAGACAAGTGCAAAACGCATGGAAAACCTTAAGCGGTCTGGATATTGATATCATTGCTCCCAGCCATGGTCTGATATGGCGCAGCCACATTAAAGATATTTTGGAGGCATATACCTTATGGAGTTCCAATGAACCCTCTACGGGAGCTGTCATTGTTTATGACAGTATGTGGAACTCTACAGAAAAAATAGCAAAAACCATATGCGGAGCTTTTGCAGACAAAAATATTCCAGTACGGCTTTATGATTTAAAGACAAACCATATATCCAATATTGTTCCGGACATATTAACCAGTAAATATATTGCTGTAGGCTCCCCTACTCTTAATAATCAAATGATGCCCTCCGTTGCCGCCTTTCTTTGTTACCTGAAAGGGCTTTCCCCTAAAAACCGGGAAGCTTTTGCTTTCGGCTCTTACGGCTGGAGCGGGCAAAGTATTGAGCTGGCAGAAAAAGAACTGGAAGCCTGCGGTTTCCATATTTGTATGGATAGAATCCGCATCAACTACATTCCTTCCGAAGAACAGCTGCATGAAATCTTTGAAAATGTACAAAATATAATATCATAACGGAAAGGATGTGAGTTATTATGAAATCATATGTCTGCGGACCCTGCGGCTATATTTACAACCCGGAAGCCGGAGACCCGGACGGAGGAATCGCTCCCGGAACTCCTTTTGAAGAAATCCCCGACAGCTGGGTATGCCCGGTATGCGGACTTGGAAAAGAAGTTTTTGAAGAAATTTAACTTCAAATTCCAAAAAGAGCTGTGAAGAAACAAGGGTTATCCACCCTATTTCTTCACAGCCCTTTTGCCAATCATCTCAGCACATTCTCCCGTTTATTAATATGCTCTTCCCCAATAAACCATTTTTTTTGCTTGTTTTCCGCAATAGATACATGTATCCGACAGACATTCCTGCTCAAAAGGCATACAGCGGCTTGTAACGCTCATATCTTCTTTTATTTTTTCCTCGCACGCCGTGTCTCCGCACCACATTGCCTTTACAAATCCTGATTTTTCTGTAAAAAGCTTTACAAATTCATCCTTTGTCCTTGCCGTATAAGTATGGGATTCCAGATGCTCTTTCGCTTTCTGGAACAGATTTGCCTGAATATCTTCCAAAATTTCAGCCACTGCCTTTTCCAGTTCATCCAGCATCACTTCCACCTTTTCCCCATTATCACGGCGGCAGATTACACATTTTCCTTCGGCAATATCCTTCGGCCCGATTTCCACGCGAATCGGAATACCTCTCATTTCCTGCTCGGAGAATTTCCATCCCGGACTCTTATCGGAATCGTCTACCTTCACACGGAAACCGCCCAGCTTGTCTTTTAATTCGTAAGCTTTTTCCAGCACTCCCTCTTTCTTCTGCTGAATGGGAATAATCATCACTTGTACAGGTGCAACCTTAGGCGGCAGTACCAGACCAGAGTCATCCCCATGTACCATAATAATTGCACCGATAATCCTTGTTGACATTCCCCATGAAGTCTGATGTACATATTTTAACTTATTATCTTTGTCCGTAAACTGGATACCGAATGCTTTTGCAAATCCATCCCCGAAATTATGGCTGGTTCCTGACTGCAATGCTTTGCCGTCATGCATCAAAGCTTCAATTGTATAAGTTGCCTCTGCCCCTGCAAATTTTTCCTTTTCTGTCTTACGCCCCTTTACTACAGGAATCGCCAGAACCTGTTCGCAAAAATCAGCATATACATTCAGCATCTGCTCCGTTCTTTCCTGTGCCTCCTCAGCCGTTGCATGAGCCGTATGTCCCTCCTGCCATAAAAATTCCCTGGAACGGAGAAACGGTCTGGTTTCCTTCTCCCAGCGCACTACGCTGCACCATTGATTATAGACCTTCGGCAAATCCCTATAAGATTGAATATCTCCCTTATAAAAATCGCAGAATAATGTTTCTGAAGTAGGTCTTACGCACATTCTCTCCTGCAACGGATTCAGACCGCCGTGGGTAACCCAGGCTACCTCAGGCGCAAAACCTTCCACATGGTCTTTTTCCTTCTGCAGCAGCCCTTCCGGTATAAACATGGGCATATAAACATTTTCTACACCAGTCGCCTTAAACATATCATCCAGCTGCCTCTGGATTAGCTCCCAGATCGCATAACCCGCCGGCTTAATAACCATGCACCCCTTTACATTGGAATAATCAATTAATTCCGCTTTCTTCACTACATCCGTATACCACTGTGCAAAGTCCTCATTCATAGATGTAATTGCCTCTACTAACTTCTTATCAGCCATCTCCATTCTCCTTTCCTTATACATGTTTTTAGATAATTACGAAACCAGTAACTTTGCTGAATATTCTGACAATATATTTCATGAAAATCCTTTTCTTGTGCCATGGAACCAAGACCATAAAACGTGAGGACCTATGTCCGAATGTTTTCGCTTTATTGGGCTTGGTAGAATGCTTGGCACATTTGGATTTTCAGGAAATATATTGTCAGAATATTCCCACAACTTAGAATTCCGCAATTACAAAAAACGCCGGATATCCAATCCCTTAAAGGGACCGGACATCCGGCGTTACCACCCTAATTACCGCAGCAAAAATTCCTTTACCGCAATCTCTTATCCTGCCGTTAACGCCGACGGTACGTTGAATTTATGCAAAAACATAATTTCTGCTGTTCACCCAAAGACTCCAAGGCCGGTTCAGGACCCTTCTGTAAGAACCTCACACCCAACGGTTCTCTCTCTGATACATATCTGCCCATACTAATCCTTTTCTTCGTCATCGCTATAAATTTTATACTGATGTGATTTTAGAAAAAAAAATCCCGTTTGTCAACTCCCAATATAAAATTATTTAATTCCCTGCCGACTGCTTTTTTAACAAAGCAAAAAATTCTTCTTCCGGCATAGGCTTCGCATAATAAAATCCCTGCACCTGATCACAGCCTATATTTCTCAACAATTCAATCTGTTCTTTTGTCTCAACACCTTCTGCCAGCAGTCCCAGTTCCAGCTTATCCGCCATTAGAACCACTTGTTCCAGAATCAGCCTTCCCTTCCCGGACACCATCATATTCTCCATGAACTTCTTGTCCAGCTTTATCACATCAAAGGGCGTTTCTAAAAGAATATTCAAAGAGGAATAACCGCTTCCGAAATCATCCATCAGCAAAGTAAATCCTTCTTCTTTCAGCTGCAGCGCTTTCATGGATATCTGCTGGTCATCTGCCGATTCCGTTATTTCCAGTTCCAGCATCCCTTTGGAAATATCATTATCCTGTATCAATTCTGAAAGCATCTGGATACACTCGTTATCCTGCAGATGCACTCTCGATACATTAACCGAAACCGGACAGAATGTAATTCCTTCATCCTTGCATCTTCTGATAAAACGGCAAGCCTCCGCCCATATATAATAATCTACTTTTTTAATAAAACCGTTTTCTTCAATAATTGGAATAAACTGGTTAGGATATATCATTCCCCGTTCCGGATGGCGCCATCTCACCAAAGCCTCAGCCCCGATAATCTCATTTTTTGCAATACTGTATTTGGGCTGAAGATACATCATAAACTGTCTCTCCGTAATTGCGGACTGCATATTCTCTTCAATAAATTTTCTATTATATAACGATTCCTTGAACTGCTCTTTATAAAACAGAATGTTTGTCAATACATTGCCTTTTGCAGCCTTTCTCGCCATGGCAGACCTATCCTCCATCTGCCGCTGCTCCATTGCCTTATCCTCTACCGTATATATTCCATAAGACAGCTGAAGCTTTATGTCTTTAAAACAATTGATTCTGTTATCCAGCTCCCTGATAAACTCTACCAGTTCTTCTTCGCTGTCATATTCCGTTACTATCATAAATACATCGCTGCGCAGATTGATGAAAAACTGTTTTTCATGGCAATACACTTCCAGCTGCTTGATAATAAAGTCTAATATCTCATCCCCAAATTTTTCTCCATATAAATCATTAATTATTTTAAATTTACGGATATCAAACTGAATAAACGCTATATCCCTTGTCGCAGAAAATATAAGATTATTCACATTCTTCCTAAAGCGGCGGATAGTATTGATATTCTTAAGAACACTTTTTACCTCATCCATTTCCGGAATATTTTCCAAATCAATACTGCTTTCCGCTATATCCTTGAAATAATCTTTCAGCATTTCTTCCAATATGTTAATGCTCATGCTCAATGCTTTAGGACATTTCTGAAGAATCAGGCCCTCCTTGCGGATTATCGCCAGCTCCTCCGGTTTTGATATATCCTTTCCCAGAATATCCCGGCAATTAATTACCCCGTCCATTTTTTCCGTAAACAGCCGTATAAATTCATCCGTCCTTTTATTTCCGTATACTTCCAGTTCTTTGTCCTGAGCGTCATAGAAACCCATCGCCATGCCCAATACCAGAAGAGAAGCTGTAATACAGCCGCAAACCCCGCCCTGACGCATCCCGCCGCCAAAACATGTACTGATTTTTAATGCTGTTTTCAAATCCATTCCAAGTTCTTCGGCAAACGCCCC
Organism: Lachnospiraceae bacterium; assembly: GCA_003488965.1. Classification (GTDB taxonomy): domain Bacteria; phylum Bacillota; class Clostridia; order Lachnospirales; family Lachnospiraceae; genus Kineothrix. The sequence goes on from DNJW01000100.1 coordinate 6,497, forward strand.
AAACAAGGCCTGCGAACAATGATACTGCTGATGCAAAAGCTGCTCTGCTTTTTCCTGATGTGTCATACAATCCCCCATTCCCATATCTGGCAATAACTAAATCTGCTTTTTGCCACCACAGTCTAATATTTCTCCCATAGTGATATTTTAACAAATTATATAGGGCTTGTGAAGTTAAATTTCTCCATTTTTCACATGACACTTGTATTATTTTATATCATATTATCAAAGATTACTTCCGTTCCATCCCCATTTTTTTACTTCCTCATATTTTATATAAATACGGTTCTGTTTTATCTGAAGCTCTTTCTCATATATACCGCAAATAATTTCCGTCATTTTTCTGGCAGCAATATCCTTAATATCCCCAAACACTTTTACTTCTATAAATGCCGAAGGCAATTCTTTGCTGCCGCGGAAATATAAATCACAATTATCTTCAAATTTTATCATCAGCCAATCTTCCGTTTTTCCCGGAATAATAGAAATATTTTCTCCCAGCTTACGTTTAATGCTTTCTTTCTGTTCTTCTGTCATAGAAACACTTACGCTTGAATGAATAAATGGCATATCTGATTCCTCCATAATTTTATTTTTATACATAACTGCTTGTCTTTTATTGTACTATAAAATTTCTGTGTTTGTATATCTTTGGTATATACTGTCCTTTTTTAGGTATCTTTTGAACAGTCCGGCATAGAACGAAGCGCAGCCTCTCCCATCCCCATCATTAAAAAAATAAAAGGTGTACTCAAAATCTGCTGAAAACTTACTATATTATGTATCATATAGGCAAACGCGCTGATACCGAAAATATACATATATTTTTTACTGTTCTCACAGTTTTTTTCTGCCAAATATATATAACGGAAAACTGCACTGGTAAAAATACCCCCATAACATATCAAACCTAAAATCCCCTGATTCACCAGTACAGTCAGCCATTCATTGTGGGCATTGGTCAGTCTGGCTCCGTCAAATTGTTTGATTACTGATTTTGCCAAATCCGGCAATGTGTACAGATACATCGCAAAACAATCCGGCCCTATCCCTATTATTCTCTTCCAGCCATGCATATTTCTGTAAATTTCCATTCCGGCAGACCAAGTTGCCCCCCTTGCACTGCCCCATCTTTTGCTGAATACCAACGCCGGCAGATTTCCCATAAAACGGATACCCCCCTCTATTCTCGTATTTAGTATCAGCAGCAATATATATACTCCGGCGATCATTACTGCTCCCAATATGATAATCTGCCGCACTATTTTATATTTTTTTATATCTGTTTTCTTCCTTTTTTCCGCTATACATATAAATAAATAAATAATACAAACCGGAACCGCTCCCAACAAAGTAATCCTTGAAAGTGTAATCCAGTCGCTCAATGTCCCGCTATAATAGTCAAATGCTTCCGAATCCAATATTCTCCATAACCGGAGTCCCTGACAAGTCGCGCAGAACATGATTACTAATTCCAAAAAGCGCTTCATTCTTTTTATATTTTTGAAAGATAGGCAAAATATGAAAATATATAATCCCGCAAATACGATAAAAGCGCTGTTGCTTCCCTGACTGACTCCTGTTGCAATCCCGATTACTGTACATAAAAAACCGTACAGCCGGAGCAATGCTCCTTCCCCACACCAATATAAAATAAATCCCATAGGAAACAGCACTGACCAGAACCCGCAATACCAGTTAATATTTCCTAGAGTTGATAAAAAACTGCTGTTTGCCCCTTGTACATTAATAGGAAATACTGAAAACCTATTTAACAGCCCCAGAGTAAAAACTGCTGCCGCAGCCGCCATAAATGCATACAATAATTTTTCTTCATATTCCCAAAAATGGGCAACCAAAAAATAGGAAAACACAAAACTCAGCTGTGTCATCAATCCCATGTTCCATCCCTTTTCCCCATATAACGCTATCTCTTTAAAATCAGAACATAAATAGGAAATAACCGCACTGATACCATAAGCCGCCACCGCCCAGTCCGTCAGGGAAAAACTATCTATACCGAAAACGCTGCAAATTCTTTTACCCTTTATCTGTCTGTCCCTTATTCTGAACAGAATGCAAAGCAACGCAAAAGGAATAATAAGCGCAAAACCTCCGATTGTCATTACCTTATAAAAATTAAATTTTTCTTTCCCCACATTCGTATATCCATCCTTTAAATAAAAAGGATATAAACAGAAAACAATAAATAAATAGGCGCTTAACAACAATGAAACTGCTTCCTCGCAAAATCCTTGGAAGGAAAAGGACGTTCCCTCTTCCTCATCTATATCCTCTTCCTGAACATTATCCTGTCCGAAGTCATCCTCATAAATATCATCTTCTTTCCTATTCTGTTCTTCCCTCATTCCCGCAGACTCCTTTTCTGTCCTTTAAAAAAAGATAAATCTCGTCAATAATAATCAATGCCAACGGCCCTTTTACAATACCAAAAACACCAAATAGCTTTACACCCGCATACACGGAAAATAAAATTGCCACCGGAAATATTCCCATTTTTTCACCAATCAGCTTCGGTTCCAGAAATTCCCTTGTCAAAGCACAGACCACATATAGAATAACACATATTACTGCCTTTGTATAATATCCATTCAAAATCTGCCAAAATGCAAGAGGCATTAATATTATTCCGGTTCCGACAAACGGCAGCATATCCATAAAACCCGCAAACAGCCCAACTGCAATACCGCTTTCAAATCCCCCTAAAAATAAAGTAACCGCACACAATATGCTAATCATAAGCAGAATAACAAGCTGTGCCCTGATAAATGTCCCGATATGGCCGAGTACCCTTTTTATGATTCCTGCCACACACTTAAATTCTTCTCTTTCCCGCAGCTTTTCCATAATTTCATTATAATCCTTCGCCAGCAATACTGCCGCAATAATCATAATTACAAGAAAACTTATCACTCCTGCAATATTTTTTACATAGCTCACCGACTCATTCATTATCTTAGGTACTACCTGCACTTGAAAGTTTTCGATAAATATATTGACACGTTCCATTATAAAACTTTCTATCCCGTCCCCATCCATACCGAATTTCCTCTCTATTCCGTCACAGCAGCTGCCCACAAAAATACAGAACTTTTCTTCAAACAAATCAATCTGACCAAACAAATTTCCCAGCTTCTGGATAGCAAAAATAACCAGACACCATATTCCTATTCCTGCAGTAATACAAAAAAGCAATAAAATGCTGGCAGCCAAAATTCCCTTTTTTATATGATATTTTTCCTGAACCCTTTCCAGCAGAGGATGAAAAAGCGCTACAAATCCAAATGCAAAAATAAAAGGAGCAGCCAACGGACTTAAAAATTTAAACCCTATGTACACTCCTATTGCCGATACACCAAGCACTATATATTCTTTTATTTTTACCGCCGTTTTTTTCTCCATCGCAATTCCGCCTTTATATAATTTCAAGCACATTCCTCCTAAAACCTTCTATTAGATTTAAAAACCCTATGCTAAAAATTAGTATAAATCATTTTACGGAAATTATTGATTTTCTGTCTCCGCATTCTCAGGAATTAATTGGAAGAAAAGGTAAAAAGGCTTTTCCCGAAGGCGCGATATGAAAAAACATCTTCTTTCCCGTAACAGGATGGGCAAATTCCAGACAATAAGCACATAATGCTATGTTTTCCAGACAGATTTCCCGGCTATAGGCCTTTGACTCCTTATTTCCATATTTCATATCGCCTAATATGGGCATACCGGCATGTGCCGTCTGTACCCGTATCTGATGATGCCTTCCCGTCTTCAACTGTATCTTAAGCAGAGCAGTTTCCCGCTCATCCCCCGGCTGTAATATTCTCATTGTTTTTACAATTTCATAAGAAAGTTCCGAGCGTTTCCCTTCTCCTTTATCCGGACTGATTACCCTCGAAATATTCCCTTTACTCTCTTTTTGCAGATAATCTACCAAAACATTCTGCCCTTCCGCCGCGTCCGCTTTCTTCAACAGAACCGCCGCATAATACTTCTTATTCATAATCTGCCCTTTGCTCTGTCTGCTCAGCTTAGCCGCCGCATTTTTCGTTTTAGCAAAAACCAGGATTCCCTCCACCGGCTGATCCAGACGGTGAACAATCCCTATATAAGAGGACTTTAAATAATTTTTCAGCGCTGTTTCCATATCCGGTTCTCCTAACCGGGCAGTCTGAACCGCCGTTCCCGCCTTTTTGCAGCATACGATTATTTGTTTATCTTCATATAATATATTTTCTAATATACCCTTTTCCGTCCGTTCCATCCAAATCCATTCCTTCACTCCGCAGACCATCAGCCATATTTGACCGCCGCTCTTTATCCCATTACTTACTGCCCATTAAATCCGAGCTGGACATCAATATATCTGTTCAAACCTTCCGGGTGAATTCCATATTCCCTATATACCCCTTCAAAATATTCCTTCATATCTTCTTTTGAAATCACAATATTGGAAGGCTGATGGATTCCATATCCTTCTCTGGCATCTGTCCAAGGTCTTTCATTATGGGTAATTCTTTCCAGCATTTTTCCGCTATATTTTCCAAAGCATTTTATAACCAAGTCAATTACCTTCTTTTCATTATCCGATAATTCCTCCGCCCTTCCTAAAAACAGCGCAAAACGGTTATCATCAATAGGATTATATTTGAAATCCCTGAAAAGAAAATATACCTTTTCATATACCGGACCATGCTGCCATGCATAACAGTCCTCCGGAAAAAGACAACTGTCAAAAAGTACCATATATATTCCCTGAATAAAATAAAGTATCTTCTGCAATGCCAACGGTGTCACTTCCTGCATCTGTTCAAAGATATAGGCAATGCTGATGAGCATTTTATCCGATATTTCAAACAGCCCCTCCAGTTCGCCGATTGCTTTTATAGTTTTTCTATATGCCGTTTCTCCTACTTTTTCCCTATTCCGGTTCAGCAGTTTCTTCATATAACCGGGGTTGGATAATGCTTCCTTCATAATATCCGAATAGCTTTTCGACGGCATCTGCCCATCCAGGTATCTGGGTATCGTCACCTCCCCGAATCCTAATGCCAATGACAACGGTGCTTTTCCGATATGGTAAATATCCATCAGTTTTTTGATATCCTCTATGGATATAATTCCCTCCGCTTTACGGTACTGCTCATCCCGTTCTTTTATATTGATATCCGTCAATCCCGGCAGGCTCATCTCTTCCCCGCATTCTTTGCATATAGCTGTTGTAAGCAGAAATTCATATTCCTTATCCTTAATGATTTCTTTACTTACCGTTTTCTGAACTTCATATTCTGTATTTCTCCTGCATTCAATACAAAAATCCAGATTTCTTTTTTTAGCCATAACCATTCCTCCTAATTTTATGCCCCTCTTCAGAATACTCTTTTCCCTATGGCTTTATGAAAATGCATAGGTCAGGGGATATGTCTGTTTATGAAATGAAATTACTATAACAAACTGGTTTTCCAGTTTGTTAAACTTGATATATAAAGAAACCATTTCTTCTTCTGTTCCGAATCTTTGCAGTAATTTTACGTCTTTTCCGAATATATATAAAAGTTCATGCTCAAATCCTATATGTTCATTCCTCACTATTTTACAAAAATCTTCCGTTGTAAGACTCATTAAAATCTCTTTGCTTTTTTTCTCATCAATTACATAATTTTTGTATAAATCCAAATTTCCCTGCCGTTTTTTATTCCTGTCTATTCTATATTTATCAGTCTTCACTGCTGTCTGTATTTCTTCAATATATTTTTTTATCTCATTGTAATTCTTATGCAATAAATCCCCTCCTTGTATCCTATGATATATTTTCTGTATTTTTCTATCATTATTTTACCTTATTGATTGGTTTATGTCAATATCCTATCATAATTGAAGCGGCATAATTTCCTAATTAATTGAGTAGGGGATGACTTTCCCCACTACTCGCCGCGCGGGGCACATGTTGCGCTAGCAACTAATTTCCTTTTGCGCCCCTGCGCATATAAAAAGACAGAAACAAGAAATCCTTGTCTCTGCCTTAACATTAACCTTATACCTTAAACCGGTATCCTACCCCCCATATTGTTTCGATATACTGAGGTTTAGCAGTATCAAACTCTATCTTTTCGCGTATTTTCTTAATATGAACGGTTACTGTAGCAATATCGCCGATAGAATCCATATCCCATATTTCCCTGAACAGTTCTTCCTTTGTAAAGACATGATTGGGATTTTCCGCCAGAAAAGTCAGCAAATCAAATTCTTTTGTAGTAAATGTCTTTTCCTCTCCGTCTACATATACCCGTCTTGCCGTCTTATCAATCCGGATTCCCCTTATTTCTACTATATCGTTCGCTTTCTGCATGGAACCGACCAGCCTATCGTATCTTGCCATATGGGCTTTTACCCGTGCAACCAGTTCACTTGGACTGAAAGGCTTTGTCATATAATCATCTGCGCCCAGACCCAATCCCCTTATCTTATCAATATCATCTTTTTTCGCAGATACCATAAGAATAGGAATATTCTTTTCCTCTCTTATTTTCTTACATACTTCAAAACCGTCCATTCCCGGAAGCATCAAATCCAGAATAATTAAATCAAAATTTTCCTTCAAAGCCTTTTCCAGACCTTCATTTCCCGTATGTTCAATCTCCACTTCAAAATCGCTTAACTCCAGATAATCCTTTTCCAAATCGGCAATTGCTTCTTCATCTTCTATTATTAATATCCTGCTCATGTTCCGCACCCTTTCCATACCTTATATTTCTTTTATTTTTATACCCCATGTCCGCCTAAGCGGACTCAAAATCAATAGTTGAAAGTGCTTTTTTTCAACTTTCCCCTTTATTCCGTTACCTCATGGTACTTTCTGAAAACAAAATGAAGACATGTACCTTCCCCCTCTTTGCTGGTGGCCCATATGTAGCCTCCATGATCCTCCACTATTTTCTTTACAATAGATAATCCGATTCCGCTTCCTCCTTTTGAAGAATTCCGGGATGCATCTGTACGGTAAAAACGTTCAAATATATTGGGCAAATCCTTGGCTGCAATTCCTCTTCCATTGTCCTCTATTTCCACCCGTATGGAATCCACCTCATCTAGAATGCGGATATCAATAATGCCTTTTTCCCGCTCAAGATATTTCACACTGTTTCCGATAATATTATTGATAACTCTTTTAAGCTGCTCCGGGTCGGCAATTATCATAGTGTCTGGGGAAACCAGATTGGAATAGTTCAGTTCAATATTTTTTGATTCCAAATCCAGCCCTACTTCTTCTACACAGTCTCCAAAATAATCCGCTACATTCAGCCGGTGAAAATGATACGGTACTCTGTTGGAATCAATGCCGGAGTAAATCGTCAGCTCATTAATCAGCCTATCCATATCATTCGCCTTATTATATATGGTTTTAATATACTTATCCATTTTTTCAGGCGTATCGGCCACTCCGTCCATAATTCCTTCTACATATCCCTTAATTGCTGTAATAGGCGTTTTCAAATCATGGGAAATATTGCTGATTAATTCCCGGTTCTGTTTTTCATGCTCAAACTTTTCGTCTGTAGATTCTTTTAGCCGGAGCCGCATCTCCTCATAATTCTTATAAAGCTCTCCGATTTCCCCCTTACTGTCGGTGTTCAACATATATTCCAAATTGCCGTCAGCAATATTTTTCATGGCTGTATTCAATTCATTTACCGGTAAAAACACCCCTCTTTGAATCCATTGGGTCAGCATAAGACTGGTAAAAATCAATATTACTATAATCGCAATAAACATATCCACCAGCAGCCGTTTCGAAATAAGGGAACTGATTCTGGTTACAATAAAAAAGCTGCCCTCCGACCCGTCAGAAAATTTAAAATCCAGCTGTTTAACCAGTTTCGACATACTGTTATAATAATATCCCGCATCCTCTCCGGCATTAGCGTAGCCATACCCCGGCAAATGACTGAATATTTTTCCGGCTGCCGCCTCATTGCCGGTATAATAAATACCATTGCCTTTTCTTACAATTATATAGGATGCCTTGCTTTCTATTTCATGGTTTAAACTGGAAAGATATTCCCGGTCTTCCATTTTCGCCGCATCCAAAGCTATCTGCGCTTCTACTTTTTCAAATACTTCTTCCGAAATCTTTTCAAAAGTCTGTGCCGGCTCCGACATCATCGTGTAATCCATGTTCACCAGCCCGAATTCCCGCTGCGCATTCATCAGATAACCGCCAATGCTCATAAAAGCTATCATTGTAAGCATAAGGGGCAAAAGCACGATTGTAAGAAAAGTAACCAATAATCTCGTTTTAAATTTCATTGGCTCTTCCTCTTTATTATATGATACCACCAATTTCCGCCGGAAAATTGATGGCCTTGCTGTACTTTAGTACAGTTTTTATTATACCATACGTTTTGCATATAAATTATAAAAAGAGAAAAAGAAACTTATTAAAACTTTGTAAATTGCTATTGACATCAATGTGTTTTTTGCTATAATTAAAAAACAATAATAGTTACTGATTTTATCAGGAGGGTTGATATGGCTCTAAAATACAGTCGGCAGCGGGAAGTTATCAAAGCTTTTCTCTGTACAAGAAAAGATCATCCCACAGCTGATGTTGTATATATGAATGTGAGGCAGCAATATCCTAATATCAGTCTGGGAACAGTATACCGTAATCTTACTTTGCTTTCTGAAACAGGTGAAATTACAAGGCTTCGTGTGGGCGATGGCGTAGACCATTTTGATGCCGATACTTCTCCCCATAACCATTTTATCTGTTCTGACTGCGGATGTGTCATTGATTTAAAAATGGAAAATATTGATTATATCCAAACAGCTGCCAAAAAAGAATTTGGCGGACGTATTGATGGTTATTGTACCTATTTTTACGGTTTATGCGAGAGCTGCTGCAGAAAATTGCAGTCCTAATAAAATATTATTTAAGAAAAGGAGAACACATTATGAAATTTGTATGTCAAGTATGCGGATATGTTCATGAAGGAGATTCTGCACCGGAAAAATGCCCTGTATGTAATGCACCCGCTGAGAAATTTACACAGCAGAGCGAGGATAAAACTTGGGCGGCTGAACATGTTGTAGGGGTTGCTCAGGGTGTAAGCGAAGATATCTTAGCTGATTTAAGAGCAAACTTTAACGGCGAATGCTCTGAAGTAGGTATGTATCTTGCAATGGCTAGAGTAGCTCATAGAGAAGGATATCCGGAAATCGGCCTTTACTGGGAAAAAGCTGCCTGGGAAGAAGCAGAACATGCAGCAAAATTTGCGGAACTGTTAGGCGAAGTAGTAACTGATTCTACAAAGAAAAACCTTGAAATGAGAGTGGATGCAGAAAACGGTGCTACAGCTGGTAAATTTGACCTTGCAAAACGTGCAAAAGCTGCCAATCTGGATGCAATCCATGACACGGTACATGAGATGGCGCGCGATGAGGCAAGACACGGAAAAGCATTCGAAGGACTGCTTAAGAGATATTTTGGATAAAAAATTTATTTAAATAAGAATAACAGATAAGGAGATGGACAATATGCGTAAATATTTTTGTAACCCTTGCGGATATACTTATGACCCTGAAAAAGGCGACCCTGAACATGGCATCGCTCCCGGTACAGCATTCGAGGATTTACCTGATGACTGGTGCTGCCCTCTGTGCGGCGTAAGCAAGGATATGTTCCAGCCTTGCATTGACAACTATAATTAAAAAACATGTAATGTAAAATAGCTTATATTTAAAAAATACCTCTTTTTTGATAGGAAGCAAAATATAACAATTCTTATCAAAAAGGAGGATTTTTTATTTCATCAGTAATCATAAACAATATGGCATTTCAGCACATCCGTCTTAATTCGTAAAGCAGTTGACGAAACCCAACTAAAAATTTATAATAAGAACCGGGCTGTCCGGGGAAACAGGTGGAAATCCTGCACGAGCCCGTCGCCGTAAAGCATATTTATTTCATACGCCATGAATCTGACCCGAAGCCACATACGGGAAAAAGCCATTGGAACAATCCGAGAAGGCTGGTTTATGGTATGCCAAGTCGAAATATCCGGACAGACAGCTTCTCTTCTTATGACTACGAGCGCTGGTCTTTAGAGAAAATAATAACAAAGGAGAATAAAATATGAGAATGAATCGAAGCAGGAAACTATCGTCATTCATCCTTTGTATGGTACTGATTGTGGCTATAGTACTCCCTACAACAGGTTGTAATGGCAGCATGGAAAAAAATACTTCTTCCGGCGCTGAAGCAGAAGGCAATGTCCAATCGAGGAACACCGTATTGGGAGAAGGCAGCATTATCTTTCCCTTTACAGTTGTAGACCAGGATGGCAATGAAACGCCTTTTGAAATCCATACCGACAAGGAAACGGTTGGTGATGCGCTCACAGAGCTTGAACTGATTTCCGGAGACGAAGGCGACTATGGCCTTTATGTTAAAACAGTGAACGGCATTACCGTAGATTATGATACGGACGGCAAATACTGGGCCTTTTATATCAATGGCGAATATGCATCAACCGGTGTTGACTCCACGCCAATTGTAGAAGGAGAAAGCTACTCCTTTAAGGTCGAATGAAACTTACGGTTAAAGAAATCGTTGTTTTCGGAATGCTGGGTTCCATAATGTATGCTTCAAAATTTATTATGGAACTGCTTCCCAATATACATCTGCTCGGTGTGTTTACCGTTTCTTTCACAGTTGTTTATAGAAAAAAAGCATTATACCCTATTTATACCTATGTGATTTTAAACGGTATTTTCTGCGGCTTTGCTACGTGGTGGATTCCTTACTTATATTTATGGGCTGTTCTCTGGGGCGCAGTTATGCTTCTCCCACAGAAAATGCCGAAAGGTATACAGCCCATTGTTTATATGACAGTCTGTGCGGCGCATGGGTTTTTATTTGGGACACTCTATGCCCCGGCACAGGCAATACTGTTCGGATTAAGCTTGAAAGGAATGGTTGCATGGATTATTGCGGGTCTTCCTTGGGATTTTATGCACGGCATAAGCAATTTTTTATGTGGCATTTTAATCATGCCCATCATTTCCGTTTTAAAATTGGCGGAAAAAAATATGGAAAAGGCTCTTTAAAGAGCCTTTTCTGTCAAACCATATACAAAACACTTCTTGCAATTTTTACAATTGAAACCTACTTATTATTCACCGTCAAAAAACCATACGTTGCTCTGCCGTTTTCCCAGATTCCCACTACTTCATATACATAGCCGCCTTCCACTGCTTCTAAAACCAGCTGGTCATCTTTCTTCGTAACTTCTATCTTTTCTCCTTCCGGCACATCCTGCCCTTTCCCTGTCAGTGATGAATCATAACGGATTACTTCCACATCCTCCGGCTTCTCCGAAAAAGCAAGTACTAAATCCGTGGGCTCTGTCAATGAAATATCTATCAGCAGCTCTCCCCAATCCAGTACATGGGGGCTGTCCGCCACTACCGCATTGCTTAATCCGTCTTTATCCATATATACCCACTCATATCCGCCTCTGTTCGCCAATACAGTAACCGCCGCCAAGTCCGTTGTATAATCCACTTGGAGAGTAGGAGGCTCTGCAGGATCCGGCTCCGTATAGAGAGCATCTACAATCTCCTGATACTGGTCCGCATCCGAGGGACTGCCCTCTTCTATTACCTCTATCCGGCTTGCGCCCGGATATTGCCCAGGATATGATTCCAACATGATTCCATCTCCGTATATTTTCACCTTATTTCCTTTTACCAGCTGGTTTAAGGCAATCTTATTTCCGTTTTTATCCAGTATATCATACATTTCCGGCGGCGCCGTTACGGTAAAAACTCCTGCCTCATCGCTTACATATATATATTCGTTTTCCCCATAGGGCACATATGTTGCCGTAATCACAGATGCCTCCGCTTCCTCATTTTTTTCTTTTCCTTTCATTCCATACAAGATAGCAGCTATGATGCCGATCGCTGCACCCCCTATGAAAATCCATACATATTTTTTCTTTTCCATAATATTCCTCCATTTTATTTTTTTATATAATCTATCCTAGGATAATATATCAGCAGATGCCCACCGTATTTCTTTTTTCTCCTTCATAAAAAGCCTTAATATTTTTATAAGTTTCCTCAACCACTCTTCTTCTAGCCTCTATGCTTGCCCATGCCAGATGCGGAGTAATAATCAGTTTGTTACTGTCCATAATCTTGCTTAAGGGATTAGAATCTCTCATAGGCTCCGTTCCTGTCACATCCAGTCCTGCCCCGGCAATGATGTTTTCTGTCAATGCCGTATATAATGCTTCGTCATTCACTACCGGACCTCTGGCTACATTAATTAATATAGCTGTTTTTTTCATTTTCTTAAGAGCTTCCAGATTTATCAGGTTTCTTGTCCTATCGCTTAGCGGACAGTGAAGGGAAAGAAAATCCGCTTCTTTTAATAAAGTATCCAGTTCCACTCTCTTATATTCTGTACATGTACTGTTTCCTGAAGCAGAGTAAAAAATAATCTTGCACCCAAAAGCTTCTGCAATTTTTGCAACTCTTTTCCCGATATTGCCCATCCCCACAATACCCCATACTTTTCCTTCCAGTTCTGTAAAAGGAATATCGAAATTGGAAAACCTGTCCTGAGCCGCATACTTCCCCGATTTTACATAATTATCATAATGATTTAATTTTTCCAGAATATAAAAACAAAGTGCAAACGTATGCTGGGCCACGGCAGCAGTAGAATAATCCACTACATTTACTACCCGTATTCCCTTTTCATTGCAATATTCCAAATCCACATTATCATAACCCGTGGCAAACTCACAAATCAGCTTCAACGAAGATGCGGTCTTTAAGGTCTCTCTATTCAGCAGCACTTTATTGGCGATAACAATATCCGCATCCTTTACCCTATCTTCCACTTCGCCTGCCACTGTATTATGATATATTTCCAAATCGCCCAGTTCCTTTAGACAATCTACAGAAACATCCGTACCTACGCTATTCCTTTCTAAAATTACTATTTTCATAAAAACCATCCTTTCCCCAGCTTATAGACAGTAAGCTGTTATTTATTCACTACCTATTTTAACAAATATAACCCTATGAAAAAAGAGGGTAAAAAAGTGGCTTTCATCAACAACTTTCATATAAGGCTTTTGGCACCCGAATCCTATTATGTAAAAAATCGCCGGATTCAATTATACATCAAATCCGGCAGTCTGCCCATAAGAACGTATTGCTTTAAATAGCGATACTCATGTTTTCTCTGCAAATGCAAAACTCAATCTTATTTAGGATTTCCTCTGCCAGCTTCTCATCATCCGTATGAAGCCGCAGATCCAGTGTACGATACAACCCAAACCCTAAAATTCCAAGTATAGATTTCCCGTCTATAATCTGCCTTCCACTCTGTAAATCAATATTAAACGGATAATTCTCAACAGCTATTACAAACTTTTGACAATCTTCCATCGACTGAAATATAACTTTGATTGGTTCCACTTTACCTTCTCTCCTTTCTCGAAAACATTTCCCTGCCCATCCGTTCCTATATCCCCAATTAACTATTTGCTCTATTCTAACATGGAAAGAATACAAATAATATTTAAATTCTATAAAATTCATAAATTTTTTGCAAACTCATTCCCGGAATTTTTATCTTAACTTACATTATTTATTTCCTATAAGGGTTCGGGTGTCAAAAGCCCTATCCAA